>NZ_JBFRPK010000107.1:0-16090 GCF_041471965.1 Vibrio sp. 10N.261.51.A3 | reverse complement strand
ACAAGTTAAATACAGGTTGTGTTTTTCACTGTCGTTTTTTTGTTATTCGTCACACTTGTTATTTATTGGAAATGCATAAGATTGCTTACATTCAAAACCTATAGATAAAAAAATAGCCCACAAAGGTGGGCTATTCGACATTCTCTAAACTCGTGCGGTTATCTCAAACTCATACAAGCTAGATTTATAGTAAACCGTTGAATATTCGTATATCTTCTGCTCTTCATAGTAGTTTTGTGATTGGTTGATCAAGATAGGATCAAGCTCCCCAACATCCAATAACTGCTGAACGGTGGCGTCGGGCAGAGCCGGCAACAGTTTTTGTTGCGTCTTGATCATCTCAATACCGTGACGGCTCAAATATTCGAACTTAGATCCCTTAAGATCTACTTCTGTGAGGTTAGGCAACAGCACTCGAGGGATATAAAACTCTTCAAATGAGACGACTTGTTCGTTCACCAATCGTAAACGACGAGCAAAGTTAACGGGCTCACCAAGCGAAATATTGAGTTTCTGAGCGACAAGCTCATCCGCAGGCAACACCTCAAAGGCATCAACAATATTCGTTGCCTCTAACCCTGCGCCCGCCGCTTCTTGAGCCAAACCAGACATGGAAAGAAAATCGTGACGCAGTTTATTGGATTTAACAAAGCTGCCCTTTCCTTTCTCTGAGAAGATGTAACCGCCATCATTGAGTTGCTGCAATGCTTTACGCACCGTTACACGGCTGACTTTCAGCAGGTCCACAAGCTGATTTTCAGACGGTAGCTTACTGCCCGCAGGATAAGTGCCTTTATCAATCTCGCGCTTTAACTCTCCCGCGACTTGAATGTACAAAGGCTGCAAATTTTTTTGCTCAAATAACTCAGTCATAATTCCATAAAAACTAAGGGGGTTCGGGTCATCTTACTCAAGGTATAAGGGAATACCAAGCCTACAGCTCGAGAGAAAACAATTCTAACCAAAGAAGTGGGCATTATTTGAGGAGGTTTTGGTAAATACCAGAAAGCAAAAAGCCGCTTATAAAAAACGACTTTTAAAGGTGATGCTTGCAACACTTTCTTAAAATTATAACGTGAACCACCTTTCAAACAGTTACAGCGCAATTTGTTAGATCTGGGAGCAGGTACTTGGCAGGAGATCAGCGCCACCACATTATGTAATGACGAATACAGGCTAATCCGAGAGTCCACACTGTAACTAAAATTGGCGTACAAATGGATTCAGATATGTCTTCCACTACACTCAATTTATGAAGATATTCTCGAGGAAGAACGCTGAACATGATATAACGCGCCCCCTTTTGAAAAACACTGTGTCGGTGTCATGTTGCCGATTAGGTTTCCATTAAAATAACACGCCATAATTGGCTCCGCATTTTTAGGAACTCCGGCAGCAGCAGACATAGAAGTTAGGGCAACAGCAAGTGCGATGAGATATTTCATTTGGCTCTCCTAAAGAATCAAGTTCAAGGTGACCTTATATCAGGCGACATTAAAACCTTAGTACATTAAATGGCCACAGACAAAGAAAATATCATTAATTTACAATAATTTATATTTACTCTAAATGAGTTTTTATTAGATTTATTTACGCTATGCTCGATAATTAACGTAAAAAACCCCACGAGTTGGTGGGGCTTCTTATAAGGTGTTTTCGCCGTACCATTACGTAAACTGGCTATCTAGTTGATAACTAAGCAGAGCCTACAAACGAAATGAGCGTAATAAATCACAACAAACTAAGCCTTAGTAATATTGCTTAACCACAACACCTCGTATGCAGGTACTTCAATTGTTGGACCACTAAAGCGTTGGTCAGATAAAACATCAAGACAATCGCGTCCGCCTAACACATCACAAATAGAAGCGGGAAGGTGTTGGGTGACTTCACTGAAGTTACAAATAGCCAACAGTTTTTCACCATTTTCATGAGCACGGTAATAAGCAAACAAATGTGGTCGATAAGTTTCAAGGATCTCCGTTTTCGCTTCACCAAACACTGGATTTTGCTTACGCAATTCCACCATTTGTTTTAAGTCTCGGTTAATACGGTGCTGATAACTGCCAGCTTGCTCAGCAAGCTTAATACTCTCGGCAGTTATTGTTGGGCGGTTTACCCAACGAGTGTCGTCACGTTTGAACTCGTCTTCTAGGTAAGAGTGGTCGTTCAAAATTCCTAACTCATCCCCTTGGTAGATAAGTGGTATACCACCAATGCTCAAGTTAATACTATTTAGTAAACGAATACGTTTAAGTGCAAACTCAATTGCTTGTGAGTCGTCGGCTTCAATCGCTTTTTCCAGGCCAGCTAGAGATGCCAATGAACCACACACACGGCAATCGCCTGTCGTTGGGTTTTCTTGGAACGGCACGCCCTGCGAGAATGAGCCTTCAAATTTACCAGTATAGAACTGATTCAAGAATCGACGGTGTTCGAAACCATTGATGCCTAACTGTTCGGCAACCGAATCATCAAACGTCCAACCGATATCATCGTGACAACGAATATAGTTAACCCATGAGCAAGCATCAGAGATCTCAAAGCTTTTCTTAAGTGATGCCGTGAGCAACTCAGTTTTACGCGTTGCTAGACTTTCCCACATCAACGCCATCATTAGCGGGTTGTAAGAGAGCTGACATTCACCCTTGTCGATATATTGTGCTACTTCGTCAGGGTGCACAATCGCTTCCGATTTAAATAGCACTGCTGGCGCAGCAATCTGCAGGCAGGTATTGAAACACTGAATCAGGGCATGCGCTTTTGGTAGACTCTCACACTGTGTCCATTTCTCTTTCCAGATGAACGCTAGCGCATCAAGGCGCAAACCCTCACAACCAATATTCGCTAGGAATAGCATCTCATCAGTAATTGCGTTAAATACTGCTGGGTTTGAGTAGTTCAGATCCCACTGGAAGCTGTTAAATGTTGTCCAAACGTGCTTTTGGATATCATCAAGATACGTAAAGCTACCACGGCGTACCGTTGGGAAAATCTCGCGACAGGTTTGGTTGTAATCGTCGACATCTTGCTGCTCGGTAAAAAAGTAGTAGAAGTCTTCAAACTCTGGGTTACTCTTACGCGCTTGCTCTGCCCAGTGATGTTCGTATGACGTATGGTTGAATACAAAGTCCAGTACTAGACTAATACCCTCACTCGACAAAGCCTCAGCCAATTGAGCTAAGTCTTTCTCTGTGCCTAGCTTAGGATCAACCTTGCGATAGTCCGACACAGCGTATCCACCATCACTATCCCCTTCTGGTGCTTTGTATAATGGCATTAGGTGAAGATAGTTAATACCTAGGGATTTTAGGTATGGGATCTTTTGTTGCAGCTTGTTCAGATCGCCCGCAAACAGGTCTACATAAACAGCCATACCAAGCATTTTTTCGCTGCGATACCACGTAGGGTTTACTAGACGTTTTTCATCTAGGTTCTTCCACTTTCGCTTACGACCAGCAAAGGACTTAGCGAGGACAACCACCAGCTTTTGTAAGTGAAGGAAGAAGTCATAACGTTCACCATAGAGAGCATGTAGCTTTATAGTCAGTGATGGGAAGTATTGCTCAAGGCGTTCTAAAAATACCTTTTCATCTTTCTTAGTTAGCTTAGGCAGATCAACGGATTCAAGTACTTGATGTAGAGCCTTGTGAGCTTGTTGTTCGGTTAACATTATTTCTCTCCCATTAGGCTGGCTACTTGGACATTGGCTAGATTTAAGCTGCCGCTATCGACACTTAGTGCTACGTTGGCATCGGTATTTTTTGCATAAACAAGATTAGTGAAGCTGAACTCGCCACCATTTATCAGAAGCTCGACCGAGCCTTTATCAATCAACACTTCCACTTGGAATTTGCTATCAACAGGTAACTCGATTCGGTAATCGTGTGGGAAGTGCTTATCAATGTGCGCTTTGCCAAACTGACCGCGACGCACCGAACGCACTTCAATGCCCTTTTCCGAGCGTTTAAATTCAAAGAAAGCTGGCGTATCTTGGTACACGTTCAGGTGCAATGTTTGCTCTGAATCCAACGAACAATCCGCGGTGAACTTCATCGCTTTATGTTGGCTGTAGATACTTACTGCCTGCTCATCATTTGGTAAGATCTCTTGCGCATCAAGGCTTAGCGCTGTGTTTAACTCTTTTACAAAACTCTGGCCTACTCGCAATCCTGCCTTACTTTCGAACAAAAACAGTTCTCGCGGTAGTGCCATTGAACTACGGAAAGCGTTTGTGGGTAGTTCTGATGAATATTGATGATTGCTCATCCATGTACTGACGATGCGACGACCATCTTGTTTTGGGACATCAGAGAACGATTGTGTCGCGTAGTAATCTCGACCAAAATCTAGCCACAGCACAGTCTCAGGGTAATTGTGGTTGGTGAAGGTTTTACCATCAAAATCACCAATAAAGTACTGCGTGCCCGCACCTCCGCAATGTGCGCCTTCACCTATGCCAACCACTAGCACCCAACGAGTTTCGTCGTTACCTTCAATTTGCATCTCAAACAGATCCGGGCATTCCCAAGGACCTTTGCTGTGCGCGCCATGTTGGTAACCAAATTCACTGACCAAGTGCCAATCTAGTAGGTCGGTTGAGCGATAGAACTCAATATGTTGACCACAAGAGACCACCATTACCCAAGCTTGGCTCTCTTCATGCCATGTTACTTTCGGATCGCGAAAGTCGGGGTTGCCACGAGCTGGGATAATCGGTGCACCTTCAGCATACTTCTTCCACGTCATGCCATCCTGGCTATACGCTAAAGACTGTTGTTGAATTGGGTTTTCAACCTGCGTGCCGTCGGCAAGTGTTACCTTAGGCTGAATAAACGAAGTATAGAAAGTGAGTAAACCCGGCTGGCCGTCCTCAAATAACCCAGAGGTATTATGCCAATCGACAATTGCACTGCCGGAGAAGCACATTCCTGACTCATCAGGTAGCAGTGCTGGGCTATTCTCTTGCCAGTGAATGAGATCTTTACTGGTTTTATGTCCCCAGTGCATTGGGCCCCATACTGTGTCATGGGGATAATATTGATAGAACTGGTGATATTGGCCGCTGAAGTAGACCAATCCGTTGGGGTCGTTCATCCAGCCAGATTCAGGAGTCATATGAAGTGAAGGGCGATATTGTTCGCTCATAAGCCGATACCGATGTTGTTAAAAATATGTCTAGGTTCGAATAGACAATAAAAAATGGAGCCTAAGCCTAGGCTCCGAAATGGACCTGTTGCCGCCAAAGCCAGCCCGAAACTAGAAATACTAAAAAGAGTGGTGCTCCCTCCTCCGCTTGAAGGAGAGAAACAAATTTTGAATTAGAAGCTGTAGTTTGCGCCTAAGATAAACAGTGGAATGTAACCATCGAACTCATCGCGTTGCGGGCCGCTAGCGAAGTCAATTTTCTTGTAGCTTGCCTCACCAAACATGCGCCAGTTCTTTGAAAGTGGGTAGTTGGCAGACACACCTAGCTTAGAGTAATCTTCCGTCCACGCATGAGCGCCTGTTGCATCAACACTCTTTTCGAATGAACCAAATTCACCCCACAATGACGCAGAAAGCTTACCGAAGTTATGCCAAATACCTGGTTTGATAATCCACTCAGTCTCAGTTTCTGAGTACCCATCTTTTGCATTCCACTGACCTTCTTGGTAACGAAAGTTCAACCACGCGCCCGTATTGTCATTGATTTTGTAGCCAAAGCCCGGCTCAACTTCCCAGTATGGAAACTCACCGGTGCCACGCTTGTATTCCACGTGGTAAAGCGCGTAACCATGCATACCCAAACGATCTGTCAGTTGGTAAGAGCCAAACACTTTACCGCCCGGAGTCGTGCGCTGATCAATACTCTCACCGGCTAACTTTAAACCCCAACCAATGTTACCTTTTTCATGGTTGTAACTACGGTTAACATAGATTTCTTGGATTGAGTTTACGCCTCGGTTGTAGTCGGCATGCTTCAGGTTGCCATTAAACAACTCTTCACGGCCAGAATAAAAACCAAAGTCCCAACCAGGTAAGTCATCGTGTCGGAAACTACCTTGCGCTATAGTGTATTTCACTTTACCTTCATTAACGCCATCATCTCGAATAATACGCTCGACTTCGATATTACTACCTAGAACTCCATGAAATTTACTTTCCTCTTGCTGAGGGGCATCTAACGCAGTAAGTAGTTCTGCATTAGAGTATTCAGACTTTAACTGCTCAACTGTGGCTGCTAATCTTTCTTCCTTTTTATCATCCTGTTGCGTCTCTTCAGCGAATAGAGCACTGGAAAAAGCTAAAGCTAAGAATACAGAGGAAGCCACTACTGTTTTTTTCATGATTATTACCTTATTATCACTATGTTACTGCCGCTCCGGTGAGGAGCAATTATTGGTACCTGCTACAACAGGCATTAATGTCCACGTTAGCAACGGCTGTAACCGTTGCTAACGCAGTAATTGAAAGCCCGCTCACCCGCGGGCTTTTTTATTATTCTTATCGTTATTAACTTGCTTGCTGCACTTGAGGCGGCAGCGTGATTAGGTCATTGAGCGTATGGCCACGCTCGTATGCCTTACCTTTATTATCAAATAGATGGCATTTTTCAGCAGGGATGCGGATGTTCAAACGCTGGCCCACTTCAACATGAACTGTACCTGGAACGCGCACTAAGACTTCTTGACCGCCACGCACCAGTGTTGTGTAAAGCAGTGATTCAGTGCCAAGGCGCTCAAAACCTTCAACAATAACGCCAACGCCTTGCTCATCTAGGTGGATATCTTCAGGGCGGATGCCAAGTGTCATTAGTGCGCCTTGAGTTGCTCCTTGAGCATTCACTTCCGCTTCAAACTTGTAATCACCCACTTCAACGTGTGCTTTGTCTTCACAAGCAGAAATTAGTGTGGCTGGTAGCAGGTTCATTTTTGGAGAACCAATAAAGCCTGCGACGAACAATGTGTTCGGGAAATAGTAAAGATCTAACGGTGAACCTACTTGCTCAATCGCACCATCACGTAGTACAACGATCTTGTCAGCAAGGGTCATCGCTTCAACCTGATCATGTGTCACGTAAATCACGGTTGATTTCAGCTTTTGATGATACTCCGCTAATTGAAGTCGCATACGAACACGCAATGATGCGTCTAGGTTCGACAGCGGCTCATCAAGAAGAAAAAGCTTAGGGTTGCGGACAATCGCACGACCAATAGCAACACGCTGACGCTGACCACCAGAAAGTTGGCTTGGCTTCTGCTTCATCAAATTTGTCAGCTCAAGCATTTCACCAACATTTTTAACGGCTTTTTTGATTTCGTCTGCACTGAGCTTTTTCGCCAATTTCAGACCAAATGCGATGTTCTCTTCTACCGTCATATGTGGGTAGAGTGCATAGGATTGGAAAACCATACCAATCCCACGGTCCGTAGGAGACAGGTTATTAACAACCTCACCATCTAGGCACATTTCGCCTGAAGAAATATCTTCTAAGCCAGCTACCATACGTAGCATGGTTGATTTACCACAACCTGATGGCCCAACGAAAACCGTAAATTCACCGTCTTCGATTACTAGGTTGGCGTCTTTGATGATGTGCGCACCATCTGGATAAATTTTATTGATGTTCTTCAGTTCTAAGCGTGCCATTGTTCTACCTACGTTATAAATCTTTCGCCTTGTTCGGCGTATTAGGGGCAGGCAAGCTGCCCCTTTGTTATTATGTGTAAAGCTTGCTTTATCAGCGTTTAGCTTTATAGGATTGCAGCAAGTTTCATCTCAGCTGTATCCTCGAAGCGCCATGTTGCATGACCAACGCGCTCATTAGGGCCAATCCCCACTACGCGCATACCTGCTTCTTTGGCTGCATCTACGCCCGCTTCTGCATCTTCAACCACAATACACTCGTCAGCGTTTACACCTACTTGGCCTGCCGCGTGAATAAACACGTCTGGTGCTGGCTTAGAGCGTTGTACTGACCATCCATCACCGATTGCATCAAACAGTGGCGTAAGGCCAAGGCGGTGTAGAATAGGACGCGCATTTTTACTTGCTGACGCCAGTGCTACCTTGATGCCACGTGCATTTAGCTCCAGTAGGAACTGCTCGATGCCCGGTAGTACGTCTTTTGCAGAAATTGTGTTTAGCAGATCAACGTAGTAGTCGTTCTTACGTTTCATTAGGTCTGCAAACTTCTCTTCGCTGATCTCTTTCCCATCTAGGATGATTTTTAGAGAGGCCTCACGAGACACACCACGCAGTTGCTCATTGATTTCACGATCGAAATAGTAACCTTCTTCGTTCGCCATATGCTGCCATGCTTGGTAGTGCAGTTCAGCGGTATCAGTAATTACGCCATCCAGGTCAAAGATAAATGCCTTACACATTGAAAGTAGCCTCTGTTGATTCAATTACACGTGGCTCACCCGCAACTTCGATGTTAAGTGGCTGGCCGTTAAACTCTGGACGAACAATGCTTACTTGAGCACCGTCTACTGTTACTTCCAGACGCTCACCTTTCCAGTAGATTGGGAAGTTAACGCTATCCCACTGTTTAGGTAGGTTCGGGTTAATGCGCAGTTCGCCACCAAGCATGCGTACACCACCGAAACCGTATACAACACACTGCCACATACCACCAATAGACGCTGCGTGGATACCGTGATCCGAGCTCTTCATGTTCTGACCAATGTCGATAGAAGCCGCTTGTTGGAACAGGTCGTAAGACAACTCTGGGTTACCAACATCTGACGCCAGTACAGAGTGAGTTGATAGACTGAGAGAAGAATCGTGTAGCGTTTTCGGCTCGTAGTAGTTCCAATTCGCTAGCTTAGTCTCTAGGTCAAACTTATCTTCCTGTTGTAGGAATAAAACCATTAAATCAGCCTGCTTAGAAACCTGCATCTCGTTCACTTGATCTAGGCTGTAGTCTTGGAACAGACCACCAACGAATGGCTGCTCTTTGTACTTAGTTAGGTCAATGATCTCTTTTTGTAGGTAAGTATCGTCTTGTGGGATGATCTTATCTTCTTCACGCGGTTGCGGTAGGTAGATATCTTCAACACGCTCTAGCCACATCTTACGCGCTTCAACTAGGTTCAACTTGTCAGACAGCTTCGCCAGTAGCTCTGTGTTAGATGCTTCTAGGTCTTCGTAGTAACGAATCGCTAGCTTGATGTTTTCAACGGCCATGTAGTTAGTGAACGCGTTATTGTCGATGTGCTCTTTGTACTCATCAGGACCGATTACGTTACAGATACCCCACATGTTGCGGTCTTCTAGCCACTCTAGGCGACTTGTCCAGAATGTTGCTGTGTCGAACATGATTTCGTAACCCATGTCGTCCATGAACTTCTGGTCACCCGTGATCTGGTAGTACTGCCATAGCGCATAAGTGATGTCACACGTGATGTGCTGCTCGATAAAGCCAGACCAAATCTTGGTCGACTTACCCGTGATGATGTCTACTGCGCCCCATACTGGCGTTACTTCTTCACCTGTAAGTGCAGACTCCCATGGGAACTGAGCACCGATGTAGCCGTTGTCTGCTGCTTTCTTACGTGCGCCGCCCAGTGTTTTGAAGCGGTACTCAAGTAGGCTACGTGCAACTTCTGGCATCGTGTAGATGAAGAACGGAAGCATGAATACTTCTGTATCCCAGAACGAGTGACCTTTGTAACCTTCACCAGATAAACCTTTCGCACCGATACCGAAGCGAGAGTCGTGCATTGGCGTGAAGATGTTTAGTTGGTACTGAGCAAAGCGCGTCGCTAGTTGGTCAAAATCGTTGCCACCGATAGTGATGTTCATGTTGTCCCAACGCTTGTCCCACTCAACTCCGCTGCCTGCTAATAGCTCGTCAAAGCTGCGGTCAGCATTCATTTTTAGGTTAGTTAGTGCGTGGTCACGTAGAGCTTGAAGCTCGTAGCCTTCAACATCGAACTGCTTGTCACGAGAAGTGTGTACAACACCCACTTTCTCAGTGCCAAATGTCTCGCCTGCTTTTAGCTCTTGATGGATGTTCAGCCATACCTTACGGCGGTCCATCTGTAGACCTGGGTCGATCTCAACTTCTGTACCATTTACGAAGTAGCGATGAGACGTTAGGAATACGAAATCAACTTTGCTTTCTGTCGTATGTTGTAGCAGCTCAATGAAGCGCTTGTCGTAGATACGCTTTTCACCTTCGTGGAAGTGCTGAGCGCCAGAGTTAGATAGCTGAGCATCGACACCAGAGCGGATTTCGATTTTCGCATCGCTGTTTACAGCCTTAACTTGAACGTCGAACGCCATTAGATGAAGGTTTGCTTGCGAGATAAAGCGACGGAAGCGCATCTCAAACGTTTTGCCTTCTGTATTTGTCCAAGTGAACTCACGAGTCAGCTCACCATTCTTAACGTTTAGACGACGTGAGTAGTTGCTTACTTCGCCAGACTCCAGATGGAAACGACGGCCATCAATGAACATCTCAATTGAACTCATGTCTGCAGCATTTGGAAGCTCGGTTACTTCCTCTTCATCGAACTTGTTATAAGTACCTGCGATGAATAGGTTACGCACTTGGCCTACATACTTTTCTTCCGTGGCACTACGGGCACCCATGTAGCCGTTACCTTGGCTCATTACCACTTCACATTTACCTTGAAGTGCTGAATCAAATGCCGTCTCTTCAACGATCCAATTTTTTAGTTCGCCTTGACCAGCGGTGTAGTTCATAAACATCTTAAATATCCCCGAGGATTAACCTTTAACAGCGGAAGAAATATCGTTACCAACGAAGTAACGTTGAAAAACCATAAATACAATAAGTACTGGAATTGTCGACAGGAACGCGCCTGCAAGAATCAGGTTCCAGTCACCTGCTACGCCATAGGCGTTACGTAAACTTAATAGACCAACAGGAAGCGTGAATGCATCCGCAGGGCTGTTTATCACCACAAGTGGCCAGAAGAAGTCATTCCAGGCCCCTTGAAAGCCAAGGATGGTTACAGACAAAATGGCTGGTTTAGCCAATGGCATAAATACTTTCCAAAGAATCACTAACGGGCTAGCACCGTCGACGATTGCCGCTTCTTCCAGTTCTTTGGGAATGTTTTCAAAGAACTGCTTCATGATGAGTACTTGACCGGATGCCACCACCGCAGTGATGACCGCCCAAGGTGTGTTTAACAACCCAATATCTTTGTAAATTAAGTAGTTAGAAATAAACGTCACCTGTGCTGGAATCATCATACTGAACAACATGAAAGCGAATACAGCACGTGCACCAGTGAACTTCAATCGTGCTAATGCATAGCCTGCGGTGCACGCGAGGAACAGAGTCAAAATCACCTTACCAATCGCGATAAAGAACGAGTTGATGGTCCAGCTCATGAACAAGCTCTTACCTGTATCCAAACTCACAGACTCTGTGTAAACACGAACGTAAGACTTGAATACATAGCCGATCACACCCGGTGTTGCGTTATCCCATGCAGCGACTCGACCACGACGCTCCATCTTGCTTGGTGCCAGGGTGCTATCAATCAACACTTGTCCACGAGGTGATTCTACGGTTAGTGGAAGCGTCGCAATTTCAGGACCGTTTCCTTGGTAAAGAATGTTAAATTCCCAAGTTTGGCTTTGGCCTTGCTTTGTGATCTCGTTACGACCACGCCTTTCGACATAGGTGACATCATCACTTGAAGCAACCAGACGAGGTTCGCTAACCACTGCATAATCAGAAGCAAAATCTGTCACCGTTGCTGCTGCCATGCCAGTACCTGGACGGCGACGTGGAACTTCAATGGTCGGTACCTGAAACTCTTTGCCCTGTTCAACAGCGTAAGTGACTGTAAAGTTGACCGTCGCTCCCGGAGCAAAACCACCAAACATAGGTGCGTTGTTACCTTCTTGACCCAGTTGGTATGCTGCCCCCCAGTTACTAGGTTGAACCTGTGCAAAGTTAAATTTGAATGGTTGCTCAAGTGGGTCGTCTTTTAAACTCGCTAAAAAGGCGACAACGAAAGTACCTAACATTACTGTTGCGACCAGAATCAGTGCACTGTATACCCACGCCACTTTCGCCCAGCGGCGTCGTTCTTGAAATTTCGCTACCTGTTCCATAGATGCCACAGGAACCGCATCATCTTTTGAAGTCATAGTGTGACTAGCCATCTGCCTTCTCCTTTATTCCAAAGATTTTCTGCAGATAAACTACTGCCAATGTAATGAATGCCAATATCAATGCCGCTGCGCTCGCCATACCGATTTGTGGCGTGCCACCCGGTGGAAATGCGTTGTGGTAAACGTAGTACGCCATAGTAATACGTGACTCGAGAGGTGCAGCTGAACCCAGCAGAGCAACTTGGTCAAACATCTGTAGCGTACCGATGATCGAGAAGGTCACGACAACGAATGTCACAGGAGCCAATTGAGGAATCGTAATATTCCAGTGTTGTTGCCACTTGTTAGCCCCATCAATGTGCGCGGCTTCATATAGCTCACCAGATATGCCTTGCAAGCCCGCCAAAAAGAGCAACATGAAGGTTGGAATCGTGGTATAGATATTCTGAATCACGATAGCCCAGAGTGTTAATGGCATTGGACCAACATGGTCACGCGTGTTCAGCCAGTTAACCTCAACCACATCTTTCGTGACTTCAATCCACCCCATTGCACTTGCAATAAAGGTTGCGATGCCCGCCACAATCACAGAGAGAATTGCCCATGCCGGGTCGAACCAGCCAACAGGCAGTCCTTTAATACGGTCTTTGGTAACCAAAACAAATTGAGATGCCACCGCTATCAGCACGAAACAACTGATGTGCGGATAGTGATTCACTACGTCCGTAACAAAGCCGTTTAGGTAACCGTTTTTTTGGTAGAACCAAATGAAGATTAACGTTACCGCAGCACTAGAAAGAATGCTTGGTAAGTAAAAAGCCGTTCTAAAGAAGCTTTTCGCACGAATCTTTGAGTTAACTAGAATCGCTAAGCCTAGTGCTAATACCGTTTGAACACAGGTTACGATGAGAGAGAACCAAATCGTATTTGCCAATGACAGTAAGAACAAGTCGTCGGAAAGCAACGCCTTGAAGTTAGCTAAGCCAACCCAAACAGCGTCACTGAACAGATCGTACTCAGTAAAACTAAAGTAAACTGTACGAACCAATGCATACAGAAAGAACACCACTAAAGTCAGTACAAATGGCCCTGCCAAGAGCCATCCGTAAACTTGTTGGCGTAAACGTAAAGAGTTCATCGTTCGCCCTACTACTTAGCCGTCAATACATCGTATTTTGCTTGTGCCATTTTGAGCGCTTCTTTTTGCGTCATTTGACCAAGCAGTACAGAGTTCAAGGCTTCATTGATCGGAGTCATCCAAGCCGTGCCGTAATCACCAAACGCAAATGGTTCAACGTTACCTTCTAGAGCACCTTTAAATACTTGTTTCGCCAACTCACTTTCTGAATCTTCAACTTCAAAGAATTTAGCGTCACTTAGAGATTTGCGGCTAGGTAGTGCAAGGCCAGAGTCCAATACCCACTCTTGCGCTTTTTGACTAGTAAGGATCTGAACGGCTTTTTGAGTTGCTTCTACGTTTTTGCCGTCTGCATTTACGCCCCATGCAACAGTAAATAGAAGATTGCCGCGCTTACCGGTTTTCGGATCGGTTGGCATTAGTGTTGTGCCGTAAGGAAGGTTTGGCGCTTTGTCGCGTAAGTAACCACTGATCCAGTTACCTTCAAGCGCTACAGCCGTTTCTTCTGTACCAAAACAACCACCACCCCAGCCCTGACCTAAGTCTGTTGCCAAAATGCCAACTTCATCTTCTGATACAAGGCCCGTGTAAAAATTGAATGCACGCTCGAAGTTCTCATCCAGTACGGTTTTGCCTTCTTCATTGAAAGGTTTCCAGCCTGTCGCAAGTGCGAATGGAGCAAAACGCGCGTAATCAGGCATAACACAGATACCTGATACTTCATCACCTAGCTCATCTTTCACCGCGATCAGTTTTTTACGTAAATCTTCCCAAGAATCGCTATTTGTTGGGTAATCAACGCCTGCATCATCGAAAATATCTTTGTTATATTGCAGCGCGATCGTATTGAAATCCTTAGCAATTCCATACTGTTTACCATTTGACGTAAACGCGCTATTTAGGCTTGGAATGACTGCAGAGCTCACATTAGCGAGTGAATCACTGTTTGCTGCTACCTTGCCAGAATTAACGAGGGTATTAGCAAAAACCACGTCAACGTAGAATGCGTCAGGTGCAGTACCAGCCGATAAAGAGTTGGTTATAAACTGAGAGAAGTCACCTTCTACCGCTTGGTATTTAACGCTTAGCCCCGATTTTGCAAAATCGTCAGCTAATACTTCTTTGACCAAGTTATTCAATACAACGACATCATTACCACCCCAGCCAGCAATAGTAATTTCTGTTTTTTCAGTTGCGGTTGCAGACAGGCTTGCAGCAAGTAGGGATGCTGCCAATATTGTTTTTTTCATGTTGCCCTCAGTTCATTAATTTCAAAATCTGAGGGTATTATGCACACTTAACGTAAACGCTTACGCTATTCCGGTCACATTTTCGTTCTTGTTAAGTTACAGTAATCAATTTTAGTGATCTTGCTCTTATTTTGGCCAGACATTGGGCTTCTCCAACAGAAAAAACTATAAAAAAGCCTCTATTTTCTTAATCTCATAACTTAACACATCGCAATAACGTAAAGTTTTCTTTATTGAATAAAAAATGGGTATACCTTTCGATATACCCATGTTAATAAAATTAATATTGTTGGTTTACGTCGATTGCCCGAGCTTCAGAGTTATAGGAACTACAGCTCCTACTGGCTGCTCTCCTAACATAGCAAGCTCAAGCATAGAAGCTGCCTTGGCTGCTATTTTGTCCGTATCTTGAACAATTGTAGTCAGCATTTTTGAAATTCCCGGTAAACCATCATAACCAACGACAGAAAAGTCTTCCGGTATCTTGTAGCCTCGATCCTTTAACGCAGCAATGACCCCCAAAGCCGTCTCATCACTCTCACAAACAAACCCTTGGTGGCGCTCGAGTTGTTGCTTATCCATAGAAACAAAGTAACGATATGCGGCAATCTCTCCCAGTGGATCATGCCCAGTGCGCAATTCACGTATAGGTAGCGCATTACTCGCCATGACCGACATATAACCTTGATGACGAAACTGATAACCATCACCATAAGTTGTTGGTGTTACGAAACAAATGTCGCTTAACCCTTTATCAACTAGGTGTTGCGTCGCTTCCCGACCACCGTTGAAATCATCAGGAGCAACCCAGAAGGACCCTTCGCTCATACCAATACATACGAATGGCAAACCCAGTTCTTTACAGGTTTCAACACGTGGGTCATTGGTAGTCATACCAAGTAAAATCGCACCACCAACTTGCTGTAAGTCAACTTCCCCAAAGCTCACAGGTAACAAGTTACGACCAGAGTTACGAATTGCAGCTGATAGTGAAGGCCAAAGCATTCCCAAATAACGAGAAGCGTAGAAGTCTATCGGCCCAAGAGATATAGCAATGGTATTTTTATGATTTCCCATTAACTCTCGCGCAGATGTACTCGGCACGTAACCCAAATCCTTACAGATATCTAAAATTCGTTTACGTGTTTTCTCGCTGATACCAGGTTTATTATTCAAAGCTCGACTAACCGAAGCTATTGATACACCCGCGATTTTTGCGGCTTCATGTATAGTTGTTTTCTTTAAGTCAGTCTCTGTTTTAGATTCGCTCACATTAACACCTTCACCACCTACGTAAACTTTACGTTCATTATGTCCTTATTAGCATAGCTTTCAAGTAAAAAAACGTAAACAGAGACTATCTCTTGAGCACCATCACGGAATAACAATGATAAAGTATAGTTATATCAATTACCTAGCTTCGTAAATGACAATAGTTTGAACTTTAACTCTAAATATTAGTTTATGAATAACTTAAATATCTAAAGCCCCTTAGCTCAAAAAAACAAACTGATTTAATTTGGTTGTATTGATGGAAAACCGTCAACGTCACTCAAGAGCAACAACACTCAATGCTCTCAATAAACTAAAGCTACCTCATAGACAGAACCTTAAG
>NZ_JBFRPK010000106.1:0-2034 GCF_041471965.1 Vibrio sp. 10N.261.51.A3 | reverse complement strand
AGTCTAACTGGAGCAGATCATTTATCATTATCTATTCGTTTTATCAAAAGGAAAGATTACAACAATAAAAGAGTATGCTGACACTGACCTAGTTAGACGTGTATTCATTGATTAATAAACACTTAGCTAAAAAGCATAGAGGCTTATTCTATGCTTTTTGGGCTTTCTCGAAGAAGGCTATTGAAAAATATGCTCAGTAATTATTGAGCTAGTAAAAAAAGTCAAATACGTACAAAGGATTCGCCATGATCCTCTGCTGATAAAATCAACTCTCTCAATACTTATAGGAATAGATGAGAAATCGAGCAACAAAGCTCCCATACACCGTAGTCATTATTAACTATTTGTTATAACTGAATTCAAAATTTGCGCATAGTTGTCATGCTACGAACCTTGTAAATTGGAAGATATCGAATATCACCTACTAGCTGAGCACCTATCCCATGAAGAAATATCTGATTCAACCCGAGAAAAATACAATACAGCTTACCGAGCAAGGGGTTGTAAAGCTTGCTGAGTATGATGTGCGCGTTAAGGTTATGTCCACGTCATTAAACTACCGTGATATTATCTACAAGAAAGTAAATGCGATGGAGGTAACAGCATTGTCCGATGGCGCTGGAGAGGTCATTGAGATCGGCAGTAAGGTACAAGAATTAAAAGTTGGTGACCGAGTAACTGGTTTATTTTTCCCTGAATGGCTAGACGGCGACGAGCACTTAGGAGCGAATGAGCCTGCACGAGGTGGGGGTGATATCGATGGCATGCTAGCAACCGAAGTGGTCGGCAATGCGAAGGGGTTTATTAAGTTTCCTGACTACCTCTCTTACGAGGAGGCTGCCACGCTACCTTGTGCTGGACTGACCGCTTGGCACGCTATGTTTGAGCACCCACGTGCCTTACAAGCGGGTCAAACCGTCCTCATCGAAGGAACGGGCGGCGTGTCTATCTTCGCCCTTCAACTGGCCAATGCCTTTGGTATCCACTCAATTGTCACTTCAAGTTCCAATGAGAAATTGGAAGTGGCCAAATCTATGGGGGCTACACACACAATCAACTATCGAGAAACACCAGATTGGGGGCAAAAAGCCTTAGAGATCACCAGTGGTAAAGGCGTCGACATGGTGCTTGAGGTGGGCGGAGCCGGAACACTAGATCAATCGATGAACGCAGTAAAAGTTAGAGGCGTGATCAGCTTGATTGGCGTGTTGACGGGATTTGATGAAAAAGTCAACACGGTACCGATTACGGTGAAGATGATCTCCATGTTCGGCATCCATGTAGGCAGCAAAGCTATGTACTCAAGATTTAATCAGGCACTCTCTCAGCACAAGATAAAGCCTATTATTGACAAGGAATTTGACTTCTCTGAGGCGAAAAAAGCCTATGACTATCTTGAGTCAGGGCAACACTTTGGCAAGGTGATCATCAAGCACTAGTAGCCCGAAACTTCTACTCATCGTTTATCTGGCAGTTAGCTCACTACAGGATCTGTTGCTGGAAGACAATAGAGATTCATCGATTTCGATAAAGTCTGACACATTACCTCTATTCACTCTCTTGGTTGAGGTAATGTGGATCACTACTAGCAAACTCGATTTTACCCAAAATGCTTTCGCTTGAATCATCAGTATCAACTAAGCACCTTCCGTTTAACTTATCGACTAAACACATTTTTTCATTTGAACTGCTACGGTATGGAAACTCTTGAACATACCAATCCACTAAGGAAATTTGAATATGAGCAACTCATGAAGAAAGTCGATTGGTAATCCAATGCTTTTCATATCAAATCATAGCATCGTGATTTTAGTTCTCTCTGCGCTGTATACTTTACTCATAGACAGGATCTGACCTGCTCTCCGCTTTCTAACCCAACCAAAGATTAGTAATCTCTTGCATCTTGATTATCACTTCACTGACATGAGAGAAAGTAAGTCAAATAACGCTTGGGTGAAGTTAGCCATTCACAGGCTTAAACAACAAGGAAAGGGGCAAAGATAAGTTAGAGCTCCTAGGGCGTGTTGATCTTTC
>NZ_JBFRPK010000105.1:0-10220 GCF_041471965.1 Vibrio sp. 10N.261.51.A3 | reverse complement strand
CCATGCTCGGCGCACAATAATAAGCCGCTGGGGTTCAATCCAGCGGCTTTTTTGTATGTTCTGGGAATCATTATTTGCCCCATTGTGTGTTTCGATCCCACTAAGCGCTATCGACTAACATAACTTTTTCCAAAATAAAACTAATACAAAAAGTCAATTACTATATACCAGACTGGCTCAACTCATTAGTTGAAATTCACTAAACTTAGCAAAATTAGGTGTGTTTGAACTACCACTAAAGGTAAAAAGCATAAGTCCTTTTGCTTGGCCGTTTAATGTCTTCGCAGATCCAATGACTTGCCAAGAGCGTTTTTGATTACATCCCAAGAATGCAGTGATAGTACCATCATTTTTTTCTATCTTAACTGACGCTGTCTTGCCTTCAAATGTGCGAAGTTGTTTGATCTCTGGTTGACCATTTTGCTCGACAACAAAGACCAGTGAGCGCTCGCCCATAAACATCTCTTTACTAATTTTAATGTAGTTATCGTTGTCCCAGTATATCCCCAGCCCTGCTTGCTCAAATGGCAGGTCTGGACTTAGGCTAATGGTGACTTCAGCGCTGTAATTGGGCTTAGAAATAGGGTGGATAAATAGATTATCGACATCGCCTGAGCCAGCCCCAAAAATGTTGCCCTGTTGGACTTGCATAGACAGCACACCGTTGTCCAAAGACCAGTGGTTCGGATTCTCATTTTGAATGTGCCAGTCATTTAGGTTATTCATTGTAGGTTCCTTATTATTAGATCATGCGCTGACGAAGCTGGTAAAAGATATCTTCGAGGTTGCCAAGGTTCTGCTGTTTAATGCGTTTAAGCTGTTGTTGTACCGTGTCATACATTAGCTGATTGTCCATATCATTCAATGTTGCGTAGTAGCTTGTTCGCCGGCCTAAAATAAAGTTGTTTTGGTCGTTTTCACTCATCATCATAAATTGATCAATGGTACGCAAGAAAGCCTCTTTATCATGTGGAAGCTGACCATTGAGCTCCATTAATAAATTGATGCCATGATAGTTACCGTAGTTCCCAGTGATACTGTCTAATTTGCTGATCAGTTGGTATTGCTCTTCAAGCATTTCGCGTTCAGTCAGTGGTGTGAACTGGCCGCTTTGCACCATATCATCCAACTCTGTACCGGGCTTCACAGCTAAAGATAAGATACGGATTTCCTCTGGGTTGATCTGATTGAGAAGCAGCGCCGTTTCGTTAACATGTTGCTCTGATAGCTCTTTACCACCAAGACCGAGAATGATGAACGTCATCATTTTCATTCCAGCCTGCTTGGCATATTGCGCTGATTTTAATATTGATTTTGGTGTAATACCTTTTTTCATCAATTTTAGAACATCCAGCGAACCTGACTCCATACCGCAATAGAGCATATTTAGCCCCGCCTCACAGATCGCTTTCATTTCAGCTGGCGATTTTTTGGTCATGGTCTGTGCTCGGCCGTATGAGCTTATCTGTTTTAGCTCTGGGAACGCTTCTTTTAGGGTGCGAAGAACGTCGAGTAAATCTTCTGTTTCCATAGCGAAAGAGTCGCCATCTTGTAAGAAACAGCTGTCAAATTTACGATTCTTATAGAACGCCTTTGCAGCCCAGATATCACGTTTGATCTCTTCGACAGGACGAATAGAGAACTCCATTCCTTCAAATAGGGTACAGAACTTACATTTATTCCACGGGCACCCTTGTGTGGTTCTGATAAGCAAACTGTCTGCTTCTGATGGTGGGCGTATTGGGCCCTGTTGAAAATGTATCTGTGACATGGCTATTTATCCAATGAATTGAAATTGATTTGGCCATCCTACGGCAAATTTTACACGGTAAAAACGCGGTATTATTTGAATTATTATCAAAAACAAATAGATAAACACCGTGCACATCACCACACAACGCGATCTAATTCCCTCTTTATGGTCAGACTTAAAAATCAATTCTCAAGCTAAATTTGATAATAAATCAATTTCTAGACTGTTTTTACTTTGCAATAATCACCGTAATATACACCCAAACCAACAACGCAGCACACCATCAGCTGCTTCAACTCCATACAAAGGAACACACTATGACTAAGCTAACTATCGTTGCAAACATCGTGGCCAATGAAGACAAAATCGAACTGGTAAAAGCAGAGCTGTTGAAATTAATCGACGTCACTCGTGCCGAAGACGGTTGCATCAACTATGACCTCCACCAAGACAACGAAAAACCAGCACACTTCACTTTCTACGAAAACTGGGTATCACGTGAACTTTGGCAAGCACATATGGGTAATCAACACCTTGCCGATTATATGGCAGCAGCTGAAGGCTGTGTGGCTAGCTTCGTTGTAAACGAAATGACCCAAATCGCTTAAGCCAACTTTGTATACCCCCTTATTTGAGTCAATGGCTTTAAAAGTTTTTTGCTCAAATACACTTGTTTTCATCTACGTATTTTCTTGGTTTACATATCATGATCACAGACCTTTGGTTTTATGTTGCAGCGATACCTGCCGTTTTTTTCTATGGCATGGGCAAGGGAGGGGTCGGCGGTATTTTGGGGATGCTATCGGTACCTTTGATGGCGATGAGCGTATCGCCAGTTCAAGCCGCTGCGATTTTATTACCATTATTGTGTGGTATGGATTTAATGGCGCTGTTTTACCACCGCAAGAACTGCAATTACGTCGAGCTAAAAAGTATGATGCCCTTCGCTATTTTGGGGGTGATGAGTGCTGCTTATTTTATGGGTAGTCTGTCAACATCTGTAGTTGAACTTATCATTGGGGGGCTGGCTTTGGTCTTTTTAACACAAAAGTTTCTGCTAAAGCAGGTTCAATTTAGCCACCCGATAAAGGGCTATGCCTTAAGTATGTTGTCTGGGTTTTCCAGTACAATTGCCCATGCCGGTGGTCCGCCTGCAAGCATGCATCTACTGCCAAAAAATCTGCCGAAAGAACAATTAATCGGCACCAGCGTAGTATTTTTCACGGTGCTTAATTTTATTAAGTTGATCCCATACAGCTATATGGGGCTGCTCGATATGCAAAACTTGATGACCTCGTTAGTTTTGGTGCCGATTGCGTTTTTAGGGGTTAGAGCCGGTGTGTGGATGGTGAATATCATCTCTCAAGAGTTGATTTACAAGATAAGTTATAGCGTTCTGTTTCTTACGGGAACAAAGATGCTCTATTCCGGCCTCACGGCACTTTAAATGCGATTTTAAAACCTCTTTTTCTTTTATCATAAGGTCACGTTATGTCTAACATTATCAATCTCGGGATTACCGATTTATCTTTTCATCGCGTTACTGCATCGATAGTTAGCCATGTCTTAACTGATATGGGTTTTCAGGTGGAACGTGTCTACGCACCACATCAAGAAAATTTCCAAAATCTAAAAGTGGGCCGTATCGACATGCTCTCTTCTGCCTGGTTACCTTCAAGCCACGGTATCTATAAATCCGATGTTGAAACGGTAGAGCCTTTGTTAGAGTTAGGTTTGCACTATAAACCGTACGCTCTATGGGGGGTGCCCGATTATGTACCTGAGGAGGTTGTTTCACAAATCAGTGACCTATTAAAACCAGAAGTCGTTAAGCGCACCAACAAACACATTCAAGGTATTAACCCAGGTGCTGGCATTACCCGATTCTCTATTGAAATGATGGACCAATATGGATTAAGCGATGTGGGTTATCATTTTCACTCTGGTTCAGAAGAGGATTGCTTTGGTGCCTACGAACGTGCGGTTGAAAATAATGAGTGGGTTATTGTGCCATTGTGGAAACCACAGTTCTTGCACCACCTATTTACTATCCGTGAATTAAAAGAGCCCAAAGGATTATTGGGTAGCGTTGATCGCGCCATATTATTACTTCGACAAGAAAGATCAATCGTATTTACCCCAGCACAGTTGGCACAGCTAGATCAATTGCGCTTTTCAAATGAAATCATCGCAGAATTGGATTACAAGGTTTGCCGTGCGGGATTAGCGGTTGATGATGTGACTCGTGAGTGGTTGGACAACCATCAGTAGTTAAGACCATCACCGCTTTACTGAGGGCTGGCAATTTCCACGCCCTCACAACCTCAACAGTTAACCCAATAGAATCCCTTTGTCCTTCATTTGGATTAGAATCTGTTCGGTCTTTTCTCTAAGCATATCCCTTAATAGGCGGACGGTTGGGGTAATAGATTGTCGGCTTGGGCATATTAACCAAAGCTCAGTGGAAGTCGGTTTATAGTCTGCCATTACATTGACCACTTTCCCTGTTAGCAAGTCATCGGCCATATCGAGGCAAGACTTGATTGCTACCCCTTTCCCCGCCACACACCAGCGCCGAACAAGATCGCCATCATTAGATGCTCTGTTACCTTTCAGTTTTACCTTAATGTCCTCTTTTCCATCATTAAACAACCACTCATTTTGCAAAATATCATGTAACTGGTAAAACAGGGCATTATGTTCAAGCAGATCATCTGGCTCGGATGGAGTACCGTATTTTGCTAAATACTCCGGGCTGGCGCACAACAGCCTTGGCACATCACAAATTTTAAAACCGTACATACTCGCATCGGTTGGTGAGCCATAGCGCAGCGCCATATCAACAGAATCTCGATAAAAATCGATGTTGCTGTCACTGATACCGGAGCGAAGTGAAACGTCTGGGTAGTCCAACAAAAATTCATCAAGCCAAGGTGTGACCACATTTCGGCCCAAATCAGACGAAAGGGCGATGCGGATCTCTCCATCAATAATCCCTAGCTCTTCACGCATGTTCATTTTGGCTTTTTCAAGCATCTTCAACGCCTCTTCACACTGAGGCAAATAACGCTCGCCGGCAGAAGATAAGCGTAAATGACGAGTCGTTCGTACAAATAATTCAACCCCTAATGATGCCTCAACACGTTTCACCGCCGCACTTGCCGTTGCCGTGCGCATATCCAGATTTGTCGCAGCAGCAGTGATGCTGCGAAACTCTGCGACTTTTAAAATGACCTGAAAATCCTCTAAGAGCATAACCGTTACCTTTTAATCAGTGTGTTAACAAAATCTGAAAATGACTATCCCTTTATATCGCACCACATGAAATATTAAAAGATTATTATCAAATTTTAATTGGTAATTATTCAATTGACGGGCTGTTTTTCATTGGTAATGTTCGCACTATTATACCTCCATACCAACAACGCAGTGCGCTAAGCACGGCACTAACTCAGAACGAAGGAAACTCCTATGACTACATTAACGATTGTTGCAAACATCAAAGCCAATGACGACAAAATTGAACTTGTGAAAGCTGAGCTACTAAAACTTATCGAGATAACTCGTGCTGAAGAAGGTTGCATCAACTATGACCTTCATCAAGACAACGACAACCCAGCGCATTTTACTTTTTATGAAAACTGGGTATCACGTGAACTTTGGCAAGCTCATATGGGCAACCAGCACCTTGCTGACTACATGACAGCAACCGAAGGCTCTGTCGCAAGTTTCACTGTCAACGAAATGACCAAGATCGCTTAGTTAAAAATTAACGTATTTAAACATTCAATTATCAAAATAGATTTGAAAGTATTTACAATATAAGTCAGTAATTGAGTGTAGTACCTGTACTACATTTAGTGAGTAACTCAATATGACATGACGAGTTGCCCTATCACTAAAACATTAAAGACATCAAAATTACCGACGATTTCGGTATCAAATTTAAAAGGAACATCCCATGACTACATTAACGATTGTTGCAAACATCAAAGCTAATGACGACAAAATTGAACTGGTGAAAGCCGAGCTACTAAAGCTTATCGACATTACTCGCGCTGAAGAAGGTTGCATCAACTATGACCTTCATCAAGACAACGAAAACCCAGCGCATTTTACTTTTTATGAAAACTGGGTATCACGTGAACTTTGGCAGGCTCATATGGGCAACCAGCACCTTGCGGACTACATGACAGCAACGGAAGGCTCTGTCGCAAGCTTCACAGTCAACGAAATGACTAAGATCGCGTAACGACAACATAAAACAAGCTTGTTATAGCACTATGCCCTGACTAAAACGGTTAGGGCATCAAAGAACACCAATGAGGCTCGACATGAAAAATATCAAAATCTTACTAACACTTGCGACTGCGATGATAGTTAACACAGCGCAAGCGGCTGATATCGAAGTGGTTGCCAAGCTTGATGGCACACGACCAGGGAACATTACAGTAACGAAGCAGGGGCGTACTTTCCTTTCTATGCAACCCCTTGATGCACCTGAACTTCGTGTTGTTGAATTGATGAAGGATGGCTCAACCAAAGCATTTCCAACCCAAGACTGGGCAGATGGTCCAGATAAAGGTGAGGTTGGTTTGGCTTCAGTAATCGGTATTGATAGTACCGATGATGGTGTTGTGTGGGTGTTAGATATGGGCAGTGAAACTTCGCCTTCGCAAATTGTTGCATGGGATACCGTCAACGATAAGCTATTTAAACGCATTGAAATTGGAAAAGACGTACAGGTCGGTAACTCTTTTTTACAGGATTTTGCATTAGATACACTGCGTAACCAGATGTACATTGCCGATACGAGTTTAGGTAATCTGTATGGCGAAGCTGCGCCTGCCTTTGTTGTTGTAGATTTAAATACAGGTAAATCTCGCCGCGTTTTGCAATCAAATAAAGCACTGCTTTCACCTGAGCATGAGGTTGTGATTGATAGTTCTCGTATGGCGACAAAGCGTGAAGATGGTAGCGTTGATGCGCTTTATCTTGGTGTGAATCCAATCACTATTGATGCAAATAATGAATGGCTATATTTTGGTACAGTCAATGGTAGTGCTATCTACCGTATTCCTGCCGCTGCTCTTGCTAACACAGCGCTTAGTGAAGATGCATTGGCCGAGCAGATTGAATTTTTCAGTGAAAAACGTCCAAGTGATGGCATGATTATCGCAGATAACGGTGATATCTATGTCGGTGATATTGAGAAAAATGCTGTTGGTGTGGTGAATAAAGACGGCTACAAAATCTTTGCACAAGATGACAAGTTATTGTCATGGGCAGATGGTTTCTCTATCCAGGGTGATTACTTGTACGTCACTCAAAACTCTCTTCACTTCCACCCTGCTTTTAACGAAGGTGAAGAAGGTTCTAGAAAGCCATATCATGTCTTGCGAATCAAATTAGATTAAGGCGACAGTAGATAGATACGTAAATATCAAGCGTATGTATTTCATCAATGCATACGCTTTTTTATTAAGTGTAAATCGGCATCTATCAATTTATTTTTGATAATTATTCAAAAATTAGGCTGTTTTTGATTACTCTAGAGCCTTGTATTATCAATCTATCAGCAACGATAAGAGCGAAAGAACAATGAATAAAAAAATCACAATGGGTGTAACAGATTTATCATTCCATCGCACGACAGCTTCATTGGTTAGCAATGTATTGAAGACCATGGGCTTCGAAGTTGAGCGAATCTTTTCCCCTCATCAGGAAAATTTTGAAAAACTGAAAGCTGGTGAAATCGATATGCTCTCTTCTGCTTGGTTACCATCGAGCCATGGTATCTATAAGTCGGACGTTGAAAAAGTTGAGCCATTAATCGAGCTTGGACTTCATTACGAACCTTACGCACTGTGGGGTGTGCCGGATTACGTACCTGAAGAGATGGTCGCTGAAGTGGCGGATTTATTGAAGCCTGAAGTCGTCGAGCAAATGAGACCTAAAATTCAAGGTATTAATCCAGGAGCTGGAATCACTCGCTTCTCTATCCAGATGATGGAAGAGTACGGTTTAAGTAAAGCAGGCTATGAGTTTTTTACAGGCAGTGAAGACGACTGTTTTAGTGCTTTTGAAGATGCCGTCGCAAATAAAGAGTGGGTCATTGTGCCGCTATGGAAACCGCAATTTCTTCACTATCGTTATGATATTCGCGAGCTTATAGAGCCGAAAGGGCTGCTTGGAATTGTAGACCGAGCTGTACTGTTACTGAGAGATGATAAGAAAAATCTATTTACTGATGAACAGCTTAAAACCTTAGATTCATTACGTTTCTCCAACGATATTATTGCCGAGCTTGATTATAAAGTGTGCCGAGAGGGTAAACCGCAAGATGAAGTGACGTATGAATGGTTAGCTGCACAAGGTGTTATCTAACTAGGTTAACAGGTAAGTATCTCAACACTACCCGGTCGAGCAGTGTGATTATCAAAAATATATTGAATGTAATTAAAAGATTAGGCGGTTTATCTAGGGTAAAAAATCTCTATGATGAAGGTGTCCAATCAAAGGAGAAACAACATGCCAGCACCAACAACAATGAAAGCAATTGGTTTTACTCAATCACTAGCAATTACAGAGCAAGACAGCTTATTCGAGTTTGAAACAAGCCTGCCAGAGCTAAAAGACAATGACCTGCTGGTAAAAGTGAGTGCGACCTCGATTAACCCAGCAGATGCAAAAATACGTATCCGCAACGCACAAGATAAAACCCTAGAGCAGCCAAAAGTATTGGGCTATGACGCGGTGGGTGAAGTGGTTGCTAAAGGTGGCAATGTTTCAGGCTTCGAAATTGGTGACCGTGTTTATTACGCAGGTGATGTGACACGTATGGGTGCGAATGCTGAGTACCAAGCGGTCGATTACCGAATTACAGCTCACGCCCCAAAAAGCCTTTCTGACGAATCAGCAGCCGTTATGCCTCTCGCTACATTGACAGGTTGGGAAGCCTTGTTTGATCGCCTACGCGTTCGTCCAGAAGAGAAGAAATCTATTCTGATCATTGGTGGCGCAGGTGGTGTTGGTTCGATTACGGTTCAACTGGCGAAACAGCTTACTAACCTAACAGTGATTGCGACTGCTTCAAGACCAGAGACCGAGCAGTGGGTAAGAGATATGGGCGCTGACCATGTTGTGAATCACCGCAATCTGGTGGAGTCGGTACGTGAGCAAGGCATTCAGCATGTGGACTACATCTTCAACGTTGCAGATACCAAAGGCCATTGGGATGCAATGGTCGAGTTGATTGCTCCGCAAGGCATGATCAGTTCAATTGTAGAATTTGATGGTGGTGTTGATCTATCAAAACTACAAGGCAAATCAGCTGGATTCATCTGGGAACTGATGTTCACTCGCTCACTGTTTAACACTGACGATCTTCAGAAGCAGCAAGATATCCTATTCCAAGCTGCGAACTTGATTGATGCTGGCCGCATTAAGTCTACACTCACCACCACATTGAATGGTTTTAGTGTTGAGACGTTAAAAGACGCACACCAACGCATTGAAAGCAGCGCATCAATTGGCAAAACTGCGATTAAATACTAATTCAGACTTATAAAAACGGGATTTTTGATGAAACTGTATATCTACGAGCATTGTCCATTTTGTGCCCGTGTTGCTTATGTTGCTAATGCACTGAAGCTTAACGTTGAATACCAAGTTGTAGATTATGCTGATGCGCAAACTCTGATTGATTTAATCGGTCAAAAAATGGTGCCAGTTTTGGAGAAAGCGGATGGCAGAAAGCATGGATATCATTACTTACTTCATCGATCAAGCTGGTATTGATGCGGTAGCCGCACCATCAGAAGAGACGTTGGTATTTCAGCGTGAGGCATTCCCTTTGATTCAAAGAATTGGCTACCCTCGCTGGACGAAACTGAATCTAAAAGAGTTCGCGACTGAAGCAAGTGTTACTGCATGGCAAGCGAAGAAAGAGACAGAAGAGCTGAACTTTGTTCGCCTGTTAGAAAGCACAGAGCAGATTGTTGCAGATGTAAACGCACAGTTGCTTAACGCTGAAGCGTTGATCCAACCGAATGCGGGTAAATCACCACTGCCTCTGGTTGATCAGGCTATCTACTTCTCGCTACTGCGCGGCTTCTTTGTTGAGCCCACCGTTACTTGGCCGCAAGAGCTCAAGTTATGGCTGGAAACAAACAGTAATGAGCTAAGGTGCTAGTATACTAACTTTCTAGACTGGTTGGACGAAAGCGTATTAATTAGGCCCGAGTTATCAAGATGGTAGCTCGTTTTTTTTATTAATATAACCAGTCAAACTTAAAAATAGTAAAACCTGTGATTCCTTTTTACTCATTACTATTCCTCTTCCCCTAGAAGTAACCTCAAGGCAGGTTGGAAATCTTTACGACGTGATTTTCCATACCTGTAGTTATTCATTTATTTCTAATTTAGCAAAATCGCTGACTCATTTATGTCCGTGCGACCTGAGGTC
>NZ_JBFRPK010000104.1:0-755 GCF_041471965.1 Vibrio sp. 10N.261.51.A3 | reverse complement strand
CGTTCACTGCAATCACTGCTCGGTCATGCAAGCCTCAACACCACGGCACGATACACCCGAATGACTCAGATAAAGCAGCGTGATGCGGCAATGGCCATCAACCAATTAACGGATGATCTAGACTTAACATGGAGCATAAAATGAGTACTTTCATTGAACTGCTTCGCCAGCATCATCGTGCGCTTAAGCATCACTATCATGCGCAGATAAATGGCGATATGCATCGAGCTATTGGGGCGATGCTCCGTTGCAAAACAGAGCAACAAGGACGCTCACAATGGTTCTGCAGTCACTGCCATCACGATGACCGATTGCCTCTTTCTTGTGGTCATCGCCATTGCCCTCAATGCCAACAACGCACCACTTCTGACTGGCTACAGCGTCAACAGCAAAAACGGTTACCTGTTCACTATTTCATGGTGACCTTCACTTTACCGTATCAATTGAGAGTGCTGGCAAGACATCAACCTAAAGCGATATATAACGGTATGTTTAAGGTGGCATCAGGGGTATTAAAGGATTTTGCCAACCGACAACGGCAAGGTGAACTTGGTTTTACCGCCGTGTTGCATACTCACAGCCGACAACGAAACTTGCACCCACATCTGCACATTATCGTGGCGGCAGGCCAATACGACGCGTCGAGGCAAACGTGGCACAAAGGCAACAAGCATTACCTCTTCAACGCGTTTGCTTTGGCCAAAGTATGGCGAGCAAGAATGCTAGAGGCCATTAATCAACACCCAACGTTGTGG
>NZ_JBFRPK010000103.1:0-965 GCF_041471965.1 Vibrio sp. 10N.261.51.A3 | reverse complement strand
CTTGCTCTCGACGTATCCGACATTCATCTTCTTTAAAACCAACGTCTAATCGCCAGTGCATCTGATTTTCAATGCTCCAATGTGCTCGCGTGCTCTCTAGTAAAGCTTTAGCCGTTAGTTTTGCTGAGCTTATGTAGTGCTTGATTTGCATTGTTTCTGCTGGCTTATCACCTTCTTGACGAATTGAAACGACCATACCAATTGTGGAGAGTTCAGCCCAATCAAACGCTATATAGCCTAAGAAATCTGTATTGTGAACAACCATACTCAAACGCGTTTCTGTACGACCATGCCCTTTCTCTTGAGTGACGTATTTATCACCTTCAAAACTATTAATCATACTAGAATTAAACACTTGGCTAATCGCTTGCTCCAATCGTTTTTGATTACCTTTTACCGCTAAGAGATAATCTGCATCTTGAGCGACTATCTTTTCAGCTATATCCTTCTGGCATCCCATAGCATCAATAGTCACTAAACAACCTCGCAAGGAAAGCATTTCAAGCAGTTCAGGGATCGCTTTTATTTCATTGCTTTTATCCGCAGTCTTCACTTGTCCTAGTACAACTTGGTTTGCTGCACTAAAGGCACTAACCATATGGATTGCACCACAACGCTTGTCTTTGTTGTATGTGCCTCTGAGAGTTTTGCCGTCGATAGCAATCACTTCACCCTCTGTCGTCTCATGACAGTCTTTCATCCACGCAGTAAAGCATCGTTGCAGTTGCTTGGCGGAAATAAGATTGATAACTCGGGCAATGGTATCGTGTACTGGTATGCCTTGTTTGAAATCACCATACTGCCTAAGCCATTCCAAGTTATCTTCACCAAAATCTTCAATATCCTCCCAACCTTCAGCACCAGCAATCACTGCTGCAATTGTTAAGAAGATAATGTCGGTTAGCGTGTGCTCTATTTTCCAAGCTTGGCGAGGGTCTCGAATAACTGAAATATGGTCCAAAAGG
>NZ_JBFRPK010000102.1:919-38393 GCF_041471965.1 Vibrio sp. 10N.261.51.A3 | reverse complement strand
GAACCCGATGTATCGCTCCAGCTTTCTTCTAAAAAGCTATTAAGACTCTTTAAACCACCGTGTTTTTCTTTAGATCACAGAGTTTAAAGACGACCTTAAGGGTCACGCTCTTTCTTTAATGCTGCGAAGCATAATCCCCCCAAAAAGCAAATAATCCTCCATCATGGTGGATATTTTTTTGTCTTAAATTTTTCTTAGCAACTGGAATGCTAGTAAACATCAGGTCTCTGAAGCAGATACTTGAGGTTTTTCACATCTATAAACAGACTTATCCACAAAATGTTAGGTGTGGATAACTTGGTTGATAAAGTTGTTTCAGGCTTAATTCTTTACCTATCCCTAAAAGATCTTTCTTGTTTTCAATATATTAGATGAATTGCAGCGATCGTAACTTGTTGTTTTTTATCAAGTTGGATGCCTATCTTGGATTTAATAAAAGATCGTTAACTTGTTGTTTTTTGATCTTAATCATTTATCGGTACTGTGTTTAACTTTGCTCGGGTGTCGGAAGTTTACGAGAGTTCTGAATTTTTTCCACATTGTTAGAATTGAGAACAAGGTCAAACATTGTTCTAAAATTATGTGCAACGAGTTGTCTTAAATATTGGACTATCGATGTGGGTGTCGCTGTCAATCGTTGATACCAAAAGGGCTAGGCGTCTCTTGGTAGTCCTTTCTCTACTATACGTATCAGTCTGTGCTTTTTGGTGGAGATTTTGCTGTTACTTTTTTGCACACAGCTATTTTTCTGCGTAGAGCTATCTTCTTGCACACTGCTAGCGTTGGGTAACTGCTGTAGTTGTTTATTCAAAGCCCACTCAATATGCACATCAAGCATTTCGTTTTTGCCTTGATGAGACTCCAGGGTTTCAATAATGCGTTGTTGAAATGGTGCATTGCCCATCGCAACAAAGATATTGCGTAACCACTGGGTGTGGCCGATACGTCTGATTGCTGAGCCTTCCATTTTCTTTAGGAAGGTTGCTTCGTCCCAACTTGAAAGTGAAACCAGATCGGCTTCTTGGAAATCTTCTCTGCGGTGAAAGTCTGTTTGCTCTGTGAGTTCGGCATGACGATTCCACGGGCAAACTAACTGACAATCATCGCAACCGTAGATACGGTTACCAATGGCATCTCTATACTCTTCAGGGATCACACCATCATATTCAATGGTTAAGTACGAAATACATTTGCGCGCATCAACCACGCCATCAGCAATAATGGCACCCGTTGGGCAAGAAGTGATACATGCGGTGCATTTGCCGCACTCATCAACACTGGGTTCATCCGTGGGAAGAGGGATGTTAACTAACAGCTCCCCTAGAAAGAACCAAGAGCCAGCGTCTTTATCAAGAATTAATGAGTGTTTACCTGTCCAGCCCAACCCTGCTTTTTGAGCGAGTGGTCTTTCCAAAATGGGCGCTGAATCGACGAAAGGGCGTGAGTCTAAACCCTCGACCTCTTTTTCAATTCTTTGTCCTAGCTTTTTCAACTGGTTACGGAACAATTTGTGATAGTCGCGGCCTAAAGAATAGCGGCTGATGTAGCCTTGAGTGGTATCGCTTAGGTTAGAGGCGAACTGAGCTTCTGGTGGTAGGTAGTTCATTCGAGCGCTGATCACTCGAATTGTGCCTGGGTGAAGTTCATCAGGACGTGCACGCATCATCCCATGTCGAGCCATCCAATCCATTTCGCCGTGGTTGCCAGCATCTAGCCATGCTTGAAGAGGGGCTTCGTGTTCACTTAAATCAACATCGCAGATGCCAACTTTTTGAAAGCCCAGCTCTTTTCCCCAGATTTTAATTTTTTCAGCAAGATGGTCTAGATTCATGGCTTATTTCTTATTTTCTCTGTTTTACAATTAGAGATAAGGCTAATTAAAATTAGGTTCGGCAAAAATGGGGGCGGATCTTAACGGATCTTAGTGGTGTTGACCAGAACAGACGCGTTTTGAGCAGTATTTTTCATAGAACTTACACTTGAGTGCTTGTCTCCCAAAAGCATCACGGTTTACTATTCTTGTTCTTTTGATTTTTATATAGTCAACGATCGATTTTTAGAGAACGTATTCATGAGCACGAAACAATTTACTTTGAAAGATGAACAAGCAACGATTCAATTAGGAACGGAGCTTTCTAATCTTTGCTCACAGCAGACGACTATTTATCTGCATGGTGATCTTGGCGCAGGTAAAACGACTTTCAGTCGTGGCTTTGTAAAAGCACTTGGCCATCAAGGAAATGTAAAAAGCCCAACGTATACTCTAGTTGAACCTTATCAACTTGCAGATTGGCAGGTGTACCACTTTGACCTTTATCGCCTAGCCGATCCTGAAGAGTTAGAGTTTATGGGAATTCGTGACTACTTTACTCCGGATGCTATCTGTTTGGTTGAATGGCCTGAGAAAGGTTATGGGATGCTACCAGAAGCCGATTTGGATATTGATATTCGTTACCAAGACGATCACCGTATTGTTTCTTTAACCGCTAATAGTGAATACGGACAGCGCTTACTTAGTCAGTTGGAGTTATGTTGATTTCTAAACGCCTTATTTCAACAGTGGCCATGATGGCTGCTGTTTTTTCTATACTGTTTTCTTCACTTGTTTCTGCAAACTCACTGAAAAGTTTAAGGATTTGGCCTTCTCCAGAAGGAACTCGTGTGGTTATCGACTTAAAATCAGAAGCGGACTTTAGCTATTTCACCCTGAGTAGCCCGAGTCGCTTAGTGGTTGATTTAAAAAATACCAGTCTTGCGACTAAGTTACCGGTCGAGGTGAAAGACAGCCCTGTTCTATCTAAGATTCGTAAGAGCTCACCGCCAGACAAAAACACCTATCGCTTGGTTTTTGAGTTAAAGCAGTCGTCTAAAGCCGAATTATTCAAACTGAGCCCGACCCCAGGTGGTCAGTATGGACACCGTTTGGTGATCGACTTACCTCATGGTGCGGCAAGTAAAGCGACATCGACACCGAGTAAGCCAACGGTAAGTAAGAACATTAATCAGGTTAAGCGCCAGAAAGATATTCTAATTGTGATTGATCCTGGCCACGGTGGTGAAGACCCAGGTTCGATTGGTCCTACGCGTAAATACGAAAAAGACGCGACTCTGAGTATTTCTAAGAAGTTAGCAGCTCAACTGAATGCGGTCCCGGGGATCAAAACTCGTATGACTCGTAATGCTGATTACTTTGTGAACCTGAATCGACGTGTTGCGATTGCTCGAGAGAATGAAGCTCACCTGTTGATCTCTATTCACGCCGACGCCTTTACGACGCCTCAACCAAGAGGTGGTTCAGTGTTTGTATTGAACACTCGACGCGCAAATACAGAGATCTCTCGTTGGATTGAGAATAAAGAGAAACAGTCTGAATTGCTTGGTGGTAGCGGTGCAGCGTTCACAAGCAATATTGATGATAAGAACGTAAACCAAACCCTGCTTGATTTGCAGTTTAGCCACTCTCAAAAAGAGGGCTACAAACTGGCAACGGCAATTCTGTCTGAAATGGGTAAGGTTGCGAAACTGCACAATAGCAAGCCGATTAACACCAGCTTAGCAGTATTACGTTCACCACAGATCCCATCAGTACTGGTAGAGACAGGTTTTATTTCGAATCCGACGGAAGAGAAGCTTCTTTTCCAACGTTCGCACCAAGATAAATTGGCACGAGCAGTGACTAAAGCGGTGGTTAAGTATTTGAAGGCTAACCCGCCTGAAGGGATTATCTTGTCTAACGCAACGTCATCAACGGGCAGCGTGAGCCAACATAAAGTCTCTCGTGGTGAGTCTTTGTCTGTGATTGCGAGCAAGTATGGTACGTCGACACAGACGTTGATGAAGTTCAACAATCTGAAATCGAGCAGCCTAGCAATTGGCCAAGTACTTAAGATTCCAGGCAGTGCTTCAACTTCATCATCAAGCAGTGCGGTTAAAACGAAGACCATCACTCACACGGTTAAGTCTGGAGAGTACCTAGGTAAGATCGCCAGCCGCTATAAAGTGTCGGTGGCTGATATTAAACGTGAGAACCGTTTGAAATCAGAGACGGTGAGAGTAGGCCAAAAGTTACGTATTACGGTTGAAGTTAAAGATGTTCCTCTGCGCAAACACAAAGTTGCAAGAGGTGATTACCTTGGCAAGATAGCTTCGAAATACGGCGTGAGCGTCAACAGCATTCGCCAAGCGAATAAGCTAAGATCTGACAGTCTAGCTATCGGCCAAGTGTTGATTATTCCTCACAAGTAGTCTTGGGAATGCTAAACAGCTTCAGGTATATCAATGATAAAAAATAAGAACTAGTGCAAACGTAGCAGCGTTTCCATCAATGGCAGTAAGGTAGCTATAAATATGACGATCAAAATACTGCCAGCTCGGTTAGCTAACCAAATCGCAGCGGGTGAGGTGGTAGAAAGACCCGCTTCTGTTGTAAAAGAGTTGGTTGAGAACAGTTTGGATTCTGGTGCGACACGTATCGATATTGATATCGAGAAAGGTGGCGCCAAGATGATCCGCGTTCGTGACAATGGTAAAGGCATCGTAAAAGATGAGCTTGCCTTGGCACTGAGTCGTCATGCTACCTCCAAAATCCACACTCTTGATGACCTAGAGGCGATCGTCAGCCTCGGTTTCCGTGGTGAAGCGCTGGCGAGTATTAGCTCGGTTGCGCGCTTGACCATGACTTCACGCCCTGCCATTCAAGATCAAGCTTGGGCAGCACACAGTGAAGGTCGTGATATGCAGGTAAAACTGCAGCCAGCAGCACACCCAATTGGTACTTCGGTTGAGGTGTTGGATCTGTTCTTCAATACACCAGCGCGCCGCAAATTCTTACGCACCGAGAAGACTGAATTCACCCATATTGATGAGTTGCTCAAGCGTATTGCATTAAGTCGCTTTGATGTGACGATCAACCTTCGTCATAACGGCAAGATGATTCGTCAGTACCGCGCTGCCAAGACAGAAGTTCAAGCAGAAAAGCGCATCGCTGCGGTATGTGGCAATCCTTTTGTTCGCCATATGCTTAAGATCGAACTTGAGCACCAAGGCTTAAAACTTCATGGCTGGATCACCACACCTGAAGGGGCCAGACAGCAAAGCGACCTGCAATACTGCTATGTGAATGGTCGTATGATGCGTGACAAGCTGATCAACCATGCGATTCGTCAAAGCTACGAAACCAGCCTGCGTCCAGACCAATTCGCGACGTATGTGTTGTTCATTGAACTCGACCCACATCAGGTGGACGTGAATGTCCACCCTGCAAAACATGAAGTGCGTTTTCATCAAGCGCGCCTTGTGCATGACTTTATTTACCAAGCATTGAGCGATGGTTTAGCGCAGAGCAAGCAGATCGATGCTGCACCAATCAATCAGTCGGCTTTTCATCAGTCAGAAGTGATTCATCATCAGCAAGATAGTACGAGCTCTGCAGTTGATGGTGTTGCAAGTTTCGCTGAGCCAGAAAGCGTAATGCCTAGCAGTTCGGATCAAACCCAAGTTTCGGATAGGGTGCGACACGCTATTGAGCAAACGCCTGCCTACCCGAGAAAAGCAGAATCAGAGCACGCTTTTGATAAGCCTCAACACAGCGTTAATGATGGTGTGCGACACTATGTTTCATCAATTAGCCCAAGCTCATCAACCAGTCCAAGTTCATTAGCTGGCCGAAGCTCGGCTACTAGTGACAGCAGTTTTACCGGTTCCTCTCGCCAAGAGTGGATAGAGTCTCGACCTGAACCTAAAAAAGAGAAAGAGCCACACCAACATCATGGTGAACCCGCGCCCTCTAAGCGAGAAGTGAAAGCCTATAAAGAGCTTTTGAAAACGCCTGATTTTGATGATCAAGTTGTACAGCCTTCATCTTCTCAAGAGCATGTGGCACCAGTAGAAACCAGAGACAACTTAGAAAATAAAGAAAATAAAGAAAATAAAGAAGCTAAGCCTGCTCAACAGAATCCTGTTCATTTAAAGCCAAGAGCACCTGTAACGGACTTGGGCAAAGCGGTCTCGATTGTGGAACGTCAGTATCTGGTAATGGGCAATAAGAACGGCAGTGTGCTGGTTTCCTTGGCTAAGGCTGAGTTATTGCGTGTTGTTGGTCAGCTTGATACTCGAGGTGGTGCGTTAAAAAGCCAACCACTATTGGTGCCTTTATCGATTAAGCTGGGTAGTGAACTTGTCGAAGTTGCTAAGGCGCTGAGTCAAACTCTGGCATTACTGGGGATTGAGCTTAAGGCGCGAAACAGCGAGGCGGTAATGGTGATGGGCGTGCCTTCTCCTTTAAGGCAGCAAAACTTACAAATTTTGATCCCAGATCTGTTATCTTACGCGGCTTCAATAAATGCCCAGGGTGCAGTGAAGCAACCTAATGACATGTTGTCAGCTTTGGTTAACTGGATCGGGATTCAAACCGCACAAGTAAAAAGCGACTACACTTTATCTGAAGCGGTTCAACTAGTTGGGGAACTAGAACAACTTTGGCATGGTCTACTTCCATTAGATGATCCAGAGTTTGTTAATCCTATCGACTTTTCAGCGACTATAGCCGCGTTTACGGTTTAATTTTTTCGCGACGACCTTTGTCTTTTTAGCTGAATACGTCGCGACACAAAGCCCTTTGCTAAAAAGCGCTAAAACAGAGAAGCAAATACAAAATATCATGACTGAAAAATTACCTTTAGCGTTGTTTTTAATGGGCCCAACGGCGTCAGGAAAAACAGATTTAGCTATCCGCTTACGTCAGAAATACCCTGTAGAGATCATCAGCGTCGATTCGGCATTGATCTACAAAGACATGGATATTGGTACCGCTAAACCGGATGCGGAAGAGCTTGAGCTCGCGCCTCATCGCTTGATTGATATTTTGGATCCAAGCGAAGCGTATTCTGCGGCAGATTTTCGTCGTGATGCGATCAATGAAATGAATAAGATTGTAGCGGAAGGCAAAATCCCGTTACTTGTTGGTGGCACAATGCTGTACTACAAAGCATTGTTGGAAGGTTTATCGCCATTACCAGCCGCGGATCAAGAGATTCGTAAGCAGATTGAAGCGGAATCTATCGAACAAGGTTGGCAGGCATTGCACGATCAATTAAGAGAGATAGATCCCGTATCCGCTGAAAGAATACACCCAAATGATCCACAAAGGCTTTCAAGGGCATTGGAAGTTTACCGAATTTCGGGTAAAACATTAACAGAGCTAACTCAAACGAAAGGCGATAGCCTGCCATTTCGTGTAAAACAATTTGCAATAGCTCCCAAGGAAAGGACTGAACTCCATCGCCGCATTGAGCTGCGTTTCGAGAAGATGATAGAAGCTGGGTTTGAAGATGAAATGAAGGCGTTGTACGCCAGAGAAGATCTTCACCCTGAACTGCCATCGATCCGATGCGTTGGTTATAGGCAGATGTGGGATTATTTAGACGGTAATTGTGATTTAGACGAAGCGGTTTTCCGTGGTGTCTGTGCAACCCGTCAGTTGGCCAAGCGACAAATCACCTGGTTGCGCAGTTGGGATGATTTAACTTGGTTAGATAGCGAAAACATTGATCAAGCGTTAGAAACTCTTTCAGATGCAATAGCATCTGATTAGTATTGCTGTGTATAATGTGATCGCTTTTGCGTGAATATACTCTGGAAAGGATCCGTTATTGAGGCTTTTAAAAATCACAGCCTTTCAATAACAACGGAGTTTTTTTATTCATTTAGCTCAGATGCAAAGGCCGCACCTTTTTGTGCACCACTAGCTAAATAATTACAACAAAATACAAATAAGGAAAATAAAATGGCTAAGGGGCAATCGCTACAAGACCCATTCCTAAATGCACTCCGTCGTGAGCGCATTCCAGTCTCTATCTATCTTGTTAACGGCATTAAGCTGCAAGGTCAGATCGAGTCTTTCGATCAATTTGTGATCTTATTGAAGAACACAGTAAACCAAATGGTTTACAAGCATGCGATTTCTACTGTGGTACCTGCTCGCGCAGTTAGTCACCACAGCGGCGAGCAACGCACGCCATCTGATCGTCCAGAGAAGACTGAAGATTAATCGTTCAATTTGTACAGCTTGCGCTGTAATAAGGAGTTGGTTGCTTGTTTGACCGTTATGAATCCGGCGAGCGAGCCGTACTTGTTCATATCAACTTCACGCAAGAGGGAGAATGGGAAGATCTAAGCGAATGTGAAATGCTGGTCTCCTCAGCGGGGGTAGAAACGCTACAAGTGATTACTGGTAGCCGACAATCCCCACTCCCTAAATACTACGTTGGAGAAGGTAAAGCCCTAGAAATCGCACAAGCTGTTCAGCTGACCGGTGCTGAAATTGTGATTTTTAACCACTCCCTCTCTCCTGCCCAAGAGCGCAACCTCGAGCAATTGTGTAAATGTCGTGTGATTGATCGCACGGGTTTGATCTTAGATATTTTTGCACAACGTGCGCGAACTCATGAAGGTAAGCTACAAGTTGAGCTCGCTCAGCTTCGTCATATCTCTACTCGACTGATTCGTGGTTGGACTCACCTTGAAAGGCAGAAAGGTGGTATTGGTCTTCGTGGTCCAGGTGAAACTCAACTGGAAACCGATCGACGTTTGTTGCGTGACCGTATAAAGGCAATACTACGTCGTTTAGCGAAAGTTGCTAAACAGCGTGAACAAGGACGACGTGCTCGTAATCGAGCTGAAATCCCAACAATTTCTTTGGTTGGTTATACCAACGCAGGGAAATCAACACTTTTCAATCGCATCACAAGTGCTGGTGTTTATGCGGCAGACCAACTGTTTGCAACCCTAGACCCAACACTACGTAAGATTGATTTGGCAGATGTCGGGCCTGCAATTCTCGCAGATACCGTAGGTTTTATCCGTCATCTACCACACGACTTGGTCGCTGCGTTCAAGGCAACATTACAAGAGACGCAGGAAGCTGACATTTTGTTACATGTTGTTGATGCCAGTGATGACCGTTTTCGTGAGAACATTCAGGCTGTTCATGAAGTATTAGAAGAAATCGATGCTCATGAAGTGCCAACCCTTGTAGTCATGAACAAAATCGACTGCATGGAAGACCAAAAACCTCGAATTGAAAGAGACGAAGAGGGCGCACCTCGCGCTGTTTGGGTTTCTGCAATGGAAGGAGAAGGTATTGAACTGCTGTTTGAAGCTTTAACTGAGCGTTTAGCTAGCCAGATGGTTCAATTCCGGTTGTGTATTCCACATCAACATCAGGGCCGTATTCGCAGCTTATTCTTCGAGATGAAATGTATTCAACAGGAAGAGTATGATGAAAATGGTAACTTGTTGATAGATATCCGAATGCAACAAATAGATTGGTCTAAACTTGAAAAAAGAGAAGGGGCGCTCTTAGGTGACTTTATCGTTACCAAAGAGACTGCTACAGTATAACGTCATATCAAATGATGGAGCTTTCTAATGGCGTGGAATGAGCCTGGAAATAACAACAACGGCGATAATAACGGCCGCGATAATGACCCTTGGGGTAATAAAAATAATCGCGGCGGCCGAGATCAAGGACCGCCAGATCTAGACGAAGTGTTTAGTAAACTAAGTCAAAAGTTAGGTGGCAAGTTTGGTAAAAAAGGTGGCAACGGCAACGGACCATCTATTGGTGGTGGCGGTGCAATTGGCTTTGGTGTCATTGCCGTTATTGCTATTGCTATCTGGTTCTTCGCTGGTTTCTACACTGTTGGCGAAGCAGAAAGAGCAGTAGTACTTCGACTGGGTCAGTTCGACCGTATCGAAGAACCTGGTCTTAACTGGCACCCACGCTTCATCGATGAAATCAGTGATGAGCAACTAGTAAACGTTCAAGCGATTCGTTCTCTACGTGCTGCTGGCACGATGCTAACGAAAGATGAAAACGTTGTGACCGTTGAAATGGGTGTTCAATACCGTGTTTCTGACCCATACAAGTACTTGTATCGTGTAACGAATGCAGACGACAGTTTACGCCAAGCAACCGATTCTGCGCTTCGTGCGGTAATTGGTGACTCACTAATGGATAGTATCCTGACAAGTGGTCGTCAGCAGATTCGTCAAAGCACTCAAGAAACGTTGAACCGTATTATTGATAGCTACGACATGGGTATTCTGATTGTTGACGTGAACTTCCAGTCAGCACGTCCACCTGAGCAAGTGAAAGATGCATTTGATGATGCTATCGCGGCTCGTGAGGATGAAGAGCGTTTTGAACGTGAAGCTGAAGCTTACCGAAATGACATTCTTCCAAAAGCAACAGGTCGTGCTGAGCGTTTGAAGAAAGAAGCGGTGGGTTACTCAGAGCGCACAGTTAATGGTGCTCTAGGTCAAGTTGCTCAATTCGAGAAACTGCTACCTGAATACCAAGCTGCTCCTGAAGTAACACGTAACCGTATGTACCTAGATACAATGGAAAAAGTGTACTCAAGCACATCGAAAGTCCTGATTGATTCTGAATCAAGCGGTAACTTGCTATACCTACCAATTGATAAGCTAGGCGCACAAGGTGGTTCTCAGTCGGGCTCTCGCCCTGCAAAAGCATCATCAACTTACGATCAAATTGAGTTAGAAACTCAAGCGGATCCAAAGCCTAGCACTCAAACTCGTTCAGACAGTTCACGCCAAGGGAGATACTAATAATGCGTAAATTAATGATCCCTGTATTAGTTGTGACGATTGCCCTTCTATTGATGTCAGTGTTTGTGATTCAAGAAGGTGAGCGTGGCATGGTAATTCGTTTTGGTCGAGTTCTCGATGACAACGGCGTATCACGAATCTATGAACCAGGTCTGCACTTTAAACTACCGATGTTTGATCGCGTAAAAGTACTTGATGCTCGTATTCAAACGATGGATGGCCGTTCTGACCGTTTCGTAACATCAGAGAAAAAAGACGTTCTAATTGATACTTACGCAAAATGGCGTATTGCTGATTTTGGACGTTTCTATCTGAGTACCGGTGGCGGTAATATCATGACGGCAGAAGCACTTCTTGAGCGTAAAGTGACAGATGTTCTTCGTTCTGAAATTGGTTCTCGTGAAATTAAGCAGATCGTGTCAGGCCCTCGCAACAAGGACATCCTGCCAGACTCTGCTGATAGCGAAGTCGTCACAACGGTAGCGGCTGCAGAAGCACTAGAAGTTGATGGCGAACGCGATAAGATCATGGAAAACGTTTTGTCTGGAACGGCAGAAAGTGCGATGGCTGATTTAGGTGTTGAAGTTGTTGATTTTCGTATGAAGAAGATTAACCTTCCTGACGAAATCAGTGAATCTATCTACCGCCGTATGCGTGCAGAACGTGAATCGGTTGCTCGTAGACACCGTTCTCAAGGTCGTGAGAAAGCGGAAGTTATCCGTGCTCAAGCTGAGCTAGAAGTGGCAACAGTTCTTGCTGAAGCTGACCGTACAGCTCGAATCACTCGTGGTGATGCGGATGCAGAAGCAGCGAAGATCTACTCTGATGCGTTCAGCAAAGATCCTGAGTTCTACGGCTTCATGCGTTCATTGCAAGCTTATGAGACATCATTTAGCGATAAGAGCGACATTCTAGTACTGGATCCGAAGACTGACTTCTTCCAATACATGAATCAAGCAAGCGGCGCTCCAGCAAAATAAGCTGATGCGTTAGCGAATGCTTAGCTTAATAAGCAAAATACGTTAAAACTTAAAAGGCTCCCATTGTGGGAGCCTTTTTGTTTTCTATGACTTCTTTCAGGAGGAGACATGTTTGTGGATTCACTATTGGGGCGCGAGGGAAGGCGCTTAACAGCGTTCTACTTATAGAAACCTAGCGGTAGGTCATGAAAGCGATAACCGCTCCAGCCACCACAAGACAGCCTCCAATGCGGCGCAGTTGCGTGTCTGGTTGCTCGCTCAGTTGCGCGACCATGTTTCTCCAGCCATTGGGTGCAATCAAGGGGCCGAGCCCTTCCACAATAAGTACGAGCCCAATAGCGAGCCAAATTGATTGAGACATGGTTCTGCCTTTTGTCTGTAAAAAAGCAATGATATCAGTATCTTTACACATCTGCCCCCAGTTATGGCTGGTTTATTTTTGTACAGCGTTAACGTTTATGAACAAAAAGTGACTGCAAGAAGTGTGATTCAGTGCTAGAATCCATTTTTAATTAGCAACAGAAATTGGAAAGATGGGAAATAACGTAGTCGTTCTAGGCACCCAATGGGGTGATGAAGGTAAAGGTAAAATCGTTGACCTTTTAACTGAAGATGCAAAATACGTGGTTCGCTACCAAGGCGGTCACAATGCAGGTCACACACTTGTAATTGACGGTGAAAAAACCGTTCTTCACTTAATTCCATCAGGCATCCTACGTAATAACGTTAAATGTGTTATTGGTAACGGTGTAGTATTATCGCCTGACGCACTTCTAAAAGAAATGAAGCCTCTTGAAGATCGCGGTATTCCAGTACGTGAACGTCTTTTCATCTCTGAAGCTTGTCCTCTAATTCTTCCGTACCACATTGCAATCGACAACGCGCGTGAAATCGCTCGTGGCGCTAAAGCTATCGGTACAACGGGTCGTGGTATCGGTCCTGCTTATGAAGATAAAGTTGCTCGTCGCGGTCTACGCGTTGGTGACCTTTTCGATAAAGAAGCATTTGCTGAGAAGCTAAAAGAAGTGATGGAATTCCACAACTTCCAACTAGAGCACTTCTACAAAGCTGAAACAGTAAGCTACGAAGAAGTTCTTGAGCAAGCGATGAGCTACGCAGACATGTTAACTGCGATGGTTATCGACGTAACTGACGAACTAGACGCAGCACGTAAGCGCGGCGACAAGATCATGTTCGAAGGTGCTCAAGGTACGCTACTAGATATCGACCACGGTACTTACCCATACGTAACGTCTTCTAACACGACTGCTGGTGGTGTTGCTGCAGGTTCTGGTTTCGGTCCTCGTCACATCGGTTACATCCTTGGTATTACTAAGGCTTACTGTACTCGTGTTGGTTCAGGTCCATTCCCTACTGAGCTATACGATGGCCTTGAGAAGCAAGACCCAGTTGGTAAACACCTAGGCGATGTTGGTCACGAGTTTGGCGCAACAACTGGTCGTCTACGTCGTACTGGTTGGTTCGATGCTGTTGCTATGCGTCGTGCAATCCAAATCAACTCTCTATCTGGTATGTGTCTAACTAAACTAGACGTTCTAGATGGCCTAGAAGAACTAAAAATCTGTACTGGTTACAAGATGAAAGATGGTTCTATCCTAGAAGTTTCTCCAATGGCTGCTGAGTCATTCGAAGAAGCGACGCCAATCTACGAAACAATGCCTGGTTGGTCTGAAAACACATTTGGTGCTAAATCTATCGACGCGCTTCCACAAGCTGCTCTAGATTACATCAAGCGTATCGAAGACCTAACTGGCGTTCCAATTGATATCGTATCAACTGGCCCAGATCGTAACGAAACTATCATCAAGGTTCACCCATACGGCGCATAATGCCTGCTGAGTGATTACCAGGCACGAACAGTGCTTTGATAATAAAATAGTTTTCTAAAAGCCGACTTTATTAAGTCGGCTTTTTAATACCTGCAATTTAGCCGTTCACTCTTTGATGGTGATCTTTTAAGCGTCATCAGGCAAAATATTGCCCATTAGCGGCAAGTTTTGTCTAAAGCCGTCGGGGTTATTGCCGATACAGATATCATGGAAAGTGAAGTTCACCCTGTTTTGTGCGTGTAGAAATCCTCTGCACCCCTCAATAGATAACTTTAGCGACAGATAATAGAGTGCAGGTATGAAGCTACGAATTGTGGCAGCTTCATTAATAATGGCGCTGAGCTCACCCTTGAGTCATGCTAATTTGGCTGATGTGGGAGAGCCCGTTCCAATATATACAGAAGCTGAACTGATTAATTTAATCGAAAATAATCAACATCTAGAGCGAGTGAAAGCTGATAAGTGCCAGTTAGTTGAAGATATCGTTGCTCGTGCAACGCGTATTAGCTTGCCTTCTTATGAGTTTTTATACGGTGATATGTTGGCTTGGGGTGTGTGTGTTCCACAAGATGTAGAGCTTGGCCTTTACTATATGGAAAACGCGGCACATCAAGGTTTACCCGCTGCATTAGAGCAGTTAGGTCGTTATTACTCTCGTGGTACTTTGGTACAACAAGATCAAGAGCGTGCGATTCCGTATCTACGTGAAGCGGCCTCTATGGGCAACTTAAGTGCGAGCATTCACTTAGCGGAACTCTTGTTACGTGACTACGGTAGCCCATTGGATTATGAAGATGCTTACCGTTGGTTGTATAACTCGGTAACCGCAGATCAAAGACAACACAGACGTATCACTGTGCTTCGTAGCGGTCTGGAACAGAGAATGCCAGACAATATTATTGCTCGAGCAAAACGTCGAGACGTATTCTGGTAAGACAGATTATTGAATGAGCAATGATGATTAATGACTGCACTCGTTAATCATCTAAAAAACTCGTATTAAAAAGGCCTCGCTGAGATTCATCAGCGAGGCCTTTTTTGATCTGAACGGAAAACCGTTTATCTAATTCGGTAGCGTTATTGAACCACCTCACCAGACTCAATCACCGTTTCACGAACAACCTTGGTGAAATCGAGTGCTTCTTGACGAATCTTATCTTCGTCTACCGTTAGCATGTCGCGATCTTGCATGATGATCTTGCCATCAACGATGGAGTGACGAACATTGCCTGAGTTAGCTGAGTACACCAGTGCTGAGTATGGGTTGTAGACTGGAACCATGTTTGGCGCCTTAGTATCGATCACTATGATGTCAGCCAGTTTGCCTGCTTCAAGAGAGCCGATCTTATCTTCCATGTGCAGCGCTTTTGCTGCACCCATTGTCGCCATGTCGATCACTTTGATCGGCGGCATCGCAGCACGATCTTTGTTAACTAGCTTGTGAACTTTAGCGACTTGGTTGAACTCATCAATGGTGCTCAGTGTGTTACCAGACATTGGGCCATCAGTACCTAAACCGATACGCACGTTCTCGTCATACATCTTAAGGGCAGGTGATACACCTTTTGCTGACTTGATGTTAGCACTCATGTTATGAGCTACACCCATATCCGATTTCTTCACCAGTTCGATATCATGTTCGTCAACGAGGATCATGTGTGCACCCACCAAGTTCTTGTTGAGTGCGCCAATGCTGTCCATGTATTGAACCGGGGACAATCCATCAGAACGCTCTGCGATTTTCTCTTCTTCACGGTGTGATTCTGCAAGGTGAATCATTACTGGAACATCTAATTCTAGGGAGAGCTTAGATATTTTCTGAAGGATCTCTGTGGTGTTGGTGTAAGGCGCATGTGGGGCAAACGCTGGTGTGATGCGTGGGTGATCTTTGTATTCTTCAATGAAGTTCAACGCGTACTTAATGCCTTCTTCTGCGTTGGCAGCGTCGGCGACTGGGAACTTAATCACCGTTTCACCTAGGATGGCACGCATACCGATCTTATCGACGGTTTTTGCGACTTCATCTTCGAAGTAGTACATGTCGGCGTAAGTGGTCACACCGCCTTTCACCATTTCAACGTTACCTAGGTTGGCACCAATGCGTACCATGTCTCGCGATACTAGCTTCTTCTCTAGCGGGAAGATGTAGCGGTGTAGGCGATCTGGCACATCATCGGCCAACGAACGAAAAACTGTCATTGATACATGGGTATGAGTATTGATGAGACCCGGCATAACGATATCGCCATCAACGTCTAACACTTGCTTAGCTTGGTACTGCTTCTCTAGTGAAGCATCACCAACCGCAATGATTTTGTTGTCTTTGACGACAACAGTACCGCTTTCATAAACCGTTTTGTCTTGGTTCATGGTTAGAACCATCGCATCGGTAATCATCAGGTCAGCCTTTTCCATTGCCGAACTTGCGAATGGGAACAGCGCTAGGCTCGCCATAGCTGAAGCCAATAAAGTGCGTTTTAGTTTCATATCATACCCAGAACAGGAGTTGGTAAAGTGCGTGGATAATAGTGTATTTCATTCATGGCGCAAACGTTTGTTTTATCGTTTGCTTGAAGTTTTGATGATAATCCACGTCTATGAAGCGATGTTTCACAAAGTGAAGATATGTATCAATCTGAGGTTATTTGAGTGTTTTCTAAAGCATATCTGTAGCTTACCCCTAGCATCAGATATACTAAGGGTATATACCTTCCTTGCTTAAGCAGGCCCGCCTATGTCAAAAAACACACCAACGTCAGAAAACACGACAGCGACAACCACTGTTGATCCTTTTGCCGACCGAGAGTCGAAAAATTACGATAACCCAGTACCAAGCCGAGAGTTCATTATTTCGTTTTTAACAGACGCGAATATTCCGATGAACCGCAACGATCTATTCGAAGCTTTGGGTCTTGCTGGAGAGGAACAATATGAAGGGCTGCGTCGTCGTTTACGTGCAATGGAGCGTGATGGACAGCTTATCTTTACTCGTCGTCAGTGCTACGCATTGCCTGAGAAGATGGAACTGATCAAAGGCTATGTGATTGGTCATAAAGACGGTCATGGTTGGGTTCGCCCAGACGGCAGTGTGGGTAAAGACAATGATATCGTGCTGCCGCATCATCAGATGAAAACCATCATGCACGGTGATTACGTATTGGTTCAGCCTACTGACAACAGTAAGCGTGGCCGTCGTGAAGGTCGCTTGGTTCGTGTGCTTGAAGAGCGTAAAACGCCACTTGTTGGTCGCTTCTTCCTAGAGTACGGCCATTCTTACGTTGTTGCTGATGATTCGCGTATTAGTCACGACATCCAGATCCCTACTGAGCATAAAGGCGGTGCTCGAATGGGTAATGTGGTTGTGATTGAAATTACGGATCGCGGTGGTCGTTCTCGTAACATGATGGGGAAAGTAACCGAAGTTCTTGGTGAAAACATGGCGCCGGGTATGGAAACGCAGATTGCGATCCGTACTCACCAGATCCCACAAGAGTGGCCTGAAGCGGTAGATAAGCAAATCGAAAACCTAGGTGAACATGTTCCTGAAGAAGCAAAAGAAGGACGTGTAGACCTGCGTAAACTGCCATTGGTTACCATTGATGGTGAAGATGCGCGTGACTTCGATGATGCGGTTTACTGTGAAGCGAAGAAAGGCGGCGGCTGGCGTCTATGGGTAGCGATTGCTGACGTAAGTTACTACGTTCGCCCAGATACAGCGCTAGACAAAGAAGCGATTAACCGTGGTAACTCGGTATACTTCCCGTCACAAGTCGTGCCAATGCTGCCAGAAGTGCTTTCAAATGGTTTGTGTTCATTGAACCCTCAGGTAGACCGTTTATGTATGGTGTGTGAGATGACTATCTCAGACAAAGGTAAACTGTCAGGCTACAAGCACTACGAAGCGGTAATGAATTCTCATGCTCGTCTTACTTATAACAAAGTAGGCGCGATCTTAGATGGCAATGAAGAATTACGTGAGCGTTACGAACCTGAAGTACCACATCTTGAAGAGCTTCATAAGATGTATAAGGTGCTTAAGAAAACGCGTGACGAACGTGGTGCGATTGAATTTGAAACGGTAGAAACTAAGTTTATCTTCAATGCGGATCGTAAGATCGACCGTATTGAACCGGTAATTCGTAACGATGCACACAAGATCATCGAAGAGTGTATGATTCTGGCGAACATCGCATCGGCATCTTACGTAGAGAAAGCGAAAGAGCCTGCTCTGTACCGTGTTCACGAAACTCCGGGCGAAGAGCGCTTAATGGGCTTCAAGAGCTTTTTAAGTGAATTAGGTTTAACACTGGAAGGTGGTCTGTCGCCATCACCAGTAGACTATGCACAACTGATGCAACAGATTAATGAACGTGAAGATCGTGAATTAATCCAAACTATGCTGCTACGCTCAATGAAGCAAGCGGTATACAACGCGGATAACGCGGGTCACTTTGGTTTAGCTCTTAAACGCTATGCTCACTTTACCTCGCCAATTCGTCGTTACCCAGATTTGCTATTGCACCGTGCGATTAAGTACCTTATTGCGAAAGAAGAAGGTCGTAACAGCGAACGTTGGACGCCAACTGGTGGTTACCACTACACTTTCGATGATATGGACTTCTACGGCGAGCAGTGTTCAATGACTGAACGTCGTGCTGATGACGCAACGCGTGAAGTAAACGACTGGTTGAAGTGTGAATACATGCAAGACCATGTCGGTGAGGTGATGGATGGTGTGATTGCCAACGTGACTGGTTTTGGCTTCTTTGTTCGTCTAACTGAACTGCACATTGATGGCTTGGTACACATCTCAGCGCTAGCGAATGATTACTACCAATTTGATGCTGTTGGTCAGCGTCTAGTGGGTGAAAGCTCAGGTAATACCTACCGCTTGGGTGATTCGGTTAAAGTGAAGGTTTCTGCGGTTAATTTAGAAACTCGCCAAATCGACTTTGACTTAGAAGACACTGATCGTCAGCCGCGTGGCAAAGGCAAAACAGCCAAGAAGCGTGCAGCCGAAGCGATGAAAAAGGCGAAAAGCAAGAAGCGCTCAGCAGTGAAGAGTAATAAGCCAGGTGTATCAGCGAAGCCTATGGTTGAGCCAACTAAGCGACCTGACGGAAGCAGCGAAGGCCCTGCTAAGAAGAAAAAGCCAGCGAATAAAACCGGTGCTGCTAAAGCTCGCGCTAAGAAAAAGCGTGCAGCAAGCCGTAAGCCAAAGGCTGATAACTCTTAAGACTGATAAATCTTAAGGCTAATAAGGCGCTCTGCTAATCAGGTTTAGCGCCTACTGATTTAGTGTGAAATGACTTTAATGCGAGAGTATCAGGCACAAGACGCATACTCTCGAAATGAACAACACAGAGGTGGACACATCGGCATTGATGTCATTCATCTCTGAGCAATAAGAGTAAGTTGAGACAATGAGTAACGAATTTATTTACGGTATTCACGCGGTGAAAGCCGTACTAGAAAAAGATCCTGCACGTTTTATCGAAGCGTATGTATTGAAAGGTCGCCAAGACGAGCGTCTTCTTCCATTACTGAACCAACTGCAACAGTTTGGTGTGTCGATTCAACAGATGGGTCGTAAGCCGTTGGATGAAAAAGCACAAGGTGCGAATCACCAAGGTCTTATTGCTAAGGTGAAGCCTGCTAAGCAGCTTAATGAAACTCACCTAGACGATATCCTAGCGCAGCACGAACAGCCTTTGCTGTTAGTTCTAGACGGCGTAACAGACCCTCATAACCTAGGCGCTTGTCTACGTAACGCGGATGCCGCAGGTGTCGCTGCTGTTATCGTACCTAAAGATCGCTCTTCGCCGTTAACAGCAACGGTAAGCAAGGTTGCATGTGGCGCAGCTGAAACGGTTCCTCTCGTGCGCGTAACCAACCTAGCTCGCACAATGCGTGCACTGCAAGAGCAGGGCGTATGGTTTGTGGGTACGGCAGGTGAAGCAACGCATGATATCTATCAAGCGAAGCTAACGGGTCCTCTTGCGGTAGTTATGGGTGCAGAAGGTGACGGTATGCGTCGTTTAACTCGTGAAACTTGCGATGATCTGATTAAGATTCCAATGGCAGGTAGCGTATCGAGCTTAAATGTTTCTGTGGCGTCGGGTATTTGCCTGTTCGAAGCGGTAAGACAGCGTTTAGCTCAGTAATGCGTTAACGCTGCTTTAAGTCTATGAATTTATTAGCGCTCACCACTTGCTGGTGGGCGTTTCTTTTTAGGCTGTTATAGCAAAATCCATCGGTTTGTCGGATGGCTAGATGGCGACAGAAAAACTGTTTCATTATTCACCAAATAGCGCTTGCCAATACCGGGTTCTTTCTATAACATTTGCCGTCCTTAAAACTCGGTCATTTATCTTTAGTTCCTTGCTTCCTCTGGACGACCGGGCCACTCGTGGAAGCTAATAATCCGTAAGGAGCAACCAAATGCGTCATTACGAAATCGTATTCATGGTTCACCCTGATCAAAGCGAGCAAGTTGCTGGCATGATCGAGCGTTACACTGGTTCTATCACTGAAGCTGGCGGTACTATCCACCGTCTAGAAGACTGGGGTCGTCGTCAAATGGCTTACCCAATCAACAAGCTTCACAAAGCTCACTACGTTCTTATGAACGTTGAAGCTGGTCAAGAAGTGATTGACGAGCTAGAAACTGCTTTCCGTTTCAACGATGCAGTTCTACGTAACATGATCATGCGCACTAAAGGCGCTGTGACTGAGCAATCTATTATGCTTAAGCAAAAAGAAGAGCGTGCAGAGCGTGCTCCTCGTCGCGAAGAGCGTACAGAAGCTAAACCAGAAGCAGCTGCTGAGTAATTCTTTTTTGGCTTAACGCCTTAAAAAATTCTCAACTTGTTTTAGGTCATTGATAGTTATTTCGATAATTGTGAAAGACCGCTTTACTAAATTTAAGATCAGGAGATAGCCCATGGCTCGTTTCTTCCGTCGTCGTAAATTCTGCCGTTTCACTGCAGAAGGCGTACAAGAGATTGACTACAAAGACGTAGCAACTCTTAAAAACTACATCACTGAAGCTGGTAAAATCGTACCTAGCCGTATCACTGGTACAAGCGCTAAGTACCAGCGTCAACTAGCTCGCGCTATCAAGCGTTCTCGTTACCTAGCTCTACTACCGTACACTGACAAGCATCAGTAATCGGTAATAGTTAATAATAGTTTAAGAGGACTAAGATAATGCAAGTTATTCTACTTGATAAGATCGGTAACCTAGGTGGCCTTGGCGACCAAGTAAACGTTAAATCTGGTTACGCTCGTAACTTCCTTATCCCACAGGGTAAAGCAGTTATGGCAACTAAAGACAACGTTGCTATGTTCGAAACTCGTCGTGCTGAACTAGAAGCTAAAGTTGCTGAGCAACTAGCTGCTGCTGAAGCTCGTGCAGAGAGCGTTAACACTCTAGAAGGCGTTACAATCGCTTCTAAAGCTGGTGACGAAGGTAAACTATTCGGTTCTATCGGTACTCGTGACATCGCTGACGCTATTACAGCGGCAGGTGTTGCAGTAGCTAAGAGCGAAGTACGCCTACCTGAAGGCGCTCTACGTAACATCGGCGAATTCGAAGTAAGCATCCAACTTCACTCTGAAGTTTTTGCTACTGCGAAAATCGCTATCGTTGCAGCTGAGTAATTTCAGTACCAAGACGAATTCTTTCTTTTGAAAGTTTTAAACACCAGCTTCGGCTGGTGTTTTTTTATGTCTGGAATATAGGAAAAGGTAAGAGAGGGTTACATTAGGTTAAAAGCCTACTATGATCCAAAAGCTCTGATGGCTGAACAACCAGCTATGGAATTAGAATTGAAAGAGTAGGTTAATCGATAGAACAGAGTCTTGTTTGCTTAAGCCTTCAGGCACTTTATCGTGGTACTGGCGAGAGTGAGCGATCTTCAGCGCGATATTGTCAGTAATATCGTTGATGGCTTCTAACTCAGTATCAAACTTTAGGTTACTGTGACCAGAGACAAGCGTCACGTCTGCCTTGAGCTGCAAATTCTTCAACACCTGCCATGACGTATTCACGTTGCCACGGAAAATTGCCTCTTCAACAATCTCTGGGAAGATGATGTCATCATCATCAATCTCATCAAGGTTCGGTTCTTGGTAACGAAAACCTGGTCCCACTTCGACTTCCAACACAAACTCTTCGGTATTCGAAAACTGGTAACCCAAACCACTCGAAATTGTGTAGTCCTTAAAGTAAGCACTGTATCTCGAGTCGACTCCTTTGAAACTGCCGTAAAGGTAGGTTTTAGGGCTTAACTTGTAGTCACTCTGAGCTGAGTAAGTCGATTGCCTTTTATCTTCTTCGCCATCTTTGTAGAGGTTGTAGTATTTCCATTCACCACTGGTTCTATGACGGCCAGCCGTGTACTCACCGTTAAGGCGTGCGTTAAGCGCTCGTGAATCAGAGTTACCAGTATGCGACTGATATCCAAATTCGACTTCCGTTTTTAGCGGGCTCGGTAGTTCTGTATCACTTGTATCACTCGGTGCGATATCTAACTCTTTTTCTTCAGGTGTCGGTGCAACGACGATCGGCTCAGCTGTAGTTTCTGGTACTACTATAGAGTCGAGAATAGAATCAACAGAGGTATTAGCATCAACAGAGTCTTTAGCATCATCAGCTAAGGCCATCGGAGCGCTCAGGAGACCAGTGCTTAGAAGACCAGTGCTCAGAGCCAATAATTTGGACACGCATACCTCTAGTTATACAGTGAGTGAATGGCAGGATCGTAATGCTACCCTTGGTTAATTCCGTCAGCAATAGGTAAATTCTTCCTGAAGAATAAAACAAACTCATAGGATCGGATTACAAACGGATGTTCTTGGGTATAATGAACGATCATTATTAGTTATTGAGTGTAGTCATAGTGGATACCAAAAGTCAGAAATCAGCCAACGATCAGGTGGACGCCATCAAGGTCCCGCCACATTCATTAGAAGCTGAGCAATCTGTTATTGGCGGTTTGTTATTAGATAACGAACGCTGGGATACAGTTGCCGAAAAGGTTGTGGCCAAAGACTTTTATAGCCGTCCTCACCGTCTGATCTTTGAAGCGGTAAAGGATATCCTTGAAGAAAGTTCTCCTCTGGATCTTATTACACTCTCTGAACATTTAGAGCTGCGTGAGCAACTTGAAGAAGTGGGTGGCTTTGCTTACCTTGCTGACTTAGCGAAAAACACACCAAGTGCCGCAAACATCAATGCGTATGCGGATATCGTAGCGCAACGTGCACTTGTTCGTAGCCTGATTGGTGTCGCGAATGAGATTGCTGATTCTGGTTATGACCCTCAAGGTCGTACTTCGGAAGAGCTGGTTGATCTTGCTGAAAGTAAAGTCTTCGCGATTGCCGAAGGCCGTGCAAGTGAAAACGAAGGTCCACAAAACGTTGATAGCATTCTAGAGAAGACGCTAGAACGTATCGAGATCCTATACAAAACGCCGCAAGATGGTGTGACAGGTGTCGATACTGGCTTCAACGACCTCAACAAGAAAACAGCAGGTCTACAAGGCTCTGACTTAATTATTGTTGCTGCTCGTCCATCGATGGGTAAAACCACATTTGCGATGAACTTGTGTGAAAACGCGGCGATGAAGCAAGACAAACCGGTTTTAATCTTCTCGCTAGAGATGCCAGCCGAACAGCTGATGATGCGTATGCTTGCGTCACTTTCTCGCGTAGACCAAACCAAGATTCGTACTGGTCAGCTAGATGATGAAGATTGGGCTCGTATCTCGTCGAGTATGGGTATTCTGATGGATAAGAAGAATATGTATATCGATGACAGCTCGGGTCTAACGCCAACAGAAGTGCGTTCTCGTGCTCGACGTATCGCTCGTGAACACGATGGTATCTCTATGATCATGATAGATTACCTTCAATTAATGCGTGTACCTTCGTTATCTGATAACCGTACTCTTGAAATCGCCGAGATTTCTCGCTCATTGAAAGCGTTAGCAAAAGAGCTCAACGTTCCGGTTGTGGCACTTTCTCAGCTTAACCGTTCCCTAGAGCAACGTGCTGATAAGCGCCCAGTAAACTCGGATTTGCGTGAATCAGGTTCGATTGAGCAAGATGCCGATTTGATCATGTTCATCTATCGTGATGAGGTTTATAACCCAGATAGTTCCTTGAAAGGCATTGCTGAGATCATCCTTGGTAAGCAACGTAACGGTCCGATCGGTTCGGTTCGTCTTACGTTCCAAGGCCAACACTCCCGATTTGATAACTATGCAGGCCCTGCATTTGATGATGAGTAATCGCTAATGACTTACATGAAAGCGGCGACGGCGAGCATTGACTTAAACGCGCTCGAACATAACCTGAACCAGATAAAGTCGAAGGCTCCTCAGTGCAAGGTCATGTCTGTTGTGAAAGCCAATGGCTACGGACACGGCTTACTGCATATAGCCAAGCATTCAAAAAGCTCTGATGCTTTTGGTGTGGCGCGTATTGAAGAAGCGTTACAACTTCGTGCTGGTGGCATTGTTAAACCTATTTTGTTGCTGGAAGGATTTTACTCTTCGGGCGATTTGCCAATCTTGGTGACCAATAACATTCAAACGGTGGTGCATTGTGAAGAGCAATTAAGCGCGCTAGAGAATGCGGATTTGGAAACACCCGTTGTGGTATGGCTAAAAGTCGACAGTGGTATGCACCGATTAGGTGTTCGCCCTGAGCAATACCAAAACTTTGTTGAGCGTTTGCATCAATGTGCGAATGTTGCCAAACCTCTACGTTACATGAGCCACTTCGGTTGTGCTGATGAACTGGATAGAGCAACCACCGTTGAACAGACAGAGCTTTTCTTGTCGCTTACTGAAGGTTGTGAAGGGGAGCGTTCACTTGCTGCCTCTGCGGGTTTACTCGCTTGGCCAGACAGCCACCTTGATTGGGTTCGTCCGGGAATCATATCTTACGGTGTCTCTCCGTTTGTTGATAAATCAGCGCAAGAGCTTGGATTTTTGCCTGTGATGACCCTGACCTCACACCTAATTGCCGTTCGCGATGTGAAAGCCGGTGAAAGTGTGGGTTATGGCGGAAACTGGACCAGTGAACGTGATACCAAGGTTGGTGTTATCGCGATTGGTTACGGTGATGGTTATCCTCGTACTGCACCTAACGGTACTCCAGTGTTCGTTAACGGTCGAAAAGTACCGATCGCAGGACGTGTATCAATGGACATGCTAACGGTTGATCTAGGCCCTGATGCGGCAGATAAAGTCGGCGATGAAGCGACTCTGTGGGGTAAAGATTTACCTTCAGAAGAAGTGGCTGAACATATCGGCACTATCGCTTACGAGTTAGTCACTAAGCTGACTTCGCGTGTTGCGATGGAATATGTGAAGTAATCATGGATCTTGATAAGTAAATTATGTTCAAGCGAACGACTCGAAGCTGGCTAATGTCTGCAATGACATTACTCGGTGTCAGCTTTTCTTCTTCCGCTGTGAGTGAAGAAAAAGATTCAGCCTTTGTTCCTTTCTACTTCAGCACCGAAACCATGGGTAACACCTTTGGGGTTGCGGGTGTCGCAAAGGGTGTTTGGCAACCTCAAGCCGCTCTGTTTGGTATGGCACTCTATTCAGACAAAGACAGTTACGTCGGTTTTCTATCGGCTTTTAACTATGCCTTGTCTGAGAACGTATTGTTTAGCACTCAGATGTATCAAGCGCGCTTCAACGACAACCCGTATTACATTGGTTCTCAAGGCGATAATGATTCATCTATCGATGACAAAACCATTGCTGATGGCTTAGAGCAAAACTATCAGTTTGAGTTTAAGTATTTGCTACCTTGGGGCAACGTTGCAGAACACGGTTTACTCGGCGCGTTTCAACCAATCAAAGAGGTCAGTTTTGCTTCGCCAGTCGAATCGGGTGTCAGTTCGATTTTATTTACACCTTTTTATACTGCTCGTGAGTTGGAAGGTTTAAATAATACCGAGGAGGCAACAGGCTTTAGTTTGGCGTTTGATTGGGATAACCGTGATAGCACACGCAACCCGACCAGAGGTTCTCACACTAACCTTGAGTTCACCACTGGCGCAGAGAGTTGGTCTAACGATGACTTGTGGCTTAAGTGGACCTTCCAAAATAGCCAGTACTTTGCTTTAGGTCCTTTAGGGGACCTGTTCGATCAACAAGTTTTAGCATTTGATTTCTATACCGCTGACACGCCAACGTGGGATAACTGCTCTGGGCAAGATTGTGCTCGCCCACCAGAAACGGAGCAAGCTCGATTGGGTGGCTTGTATCGTTTACGAGGTTATACCGGAGGTCGTTATCACGGTCGCTCTGCAGTTCATTATTCTGCTGAGTACCGAGTACTTCCTGACTGGCAACCACTTGGCGATATCCCACTGATAAACTACTACGATTTGCCTTGGTGGCAATGGGTAGCGTTTGCTGAATTAGGGCGCGTTGCCGATGAGTACGACATCAAAACACTGCACTCGGACATGAAATGGAGCTTAGGTGGCGCGGTGCGTTTCCAAGTGGAAGGTATTGTTGTACGTGCTGAGTTGGCGCGAGGTGGTGACGAAGGGGCCTTTAGGGTTATGATAAACCAGCCCTTCTAAACCTTTCGGCCTACAGTAGGCCAAATACTATTTTTATAAGAGTGGTCGTGGAAACACACCACTCTTTTTTATTAACAAGATATTGTTTTTATTAAGGAGATCTTGTTTTCAAGCAGTCTACTCACCTTGCATCGTAGCAATCACAGTTCGGCTTCCACCACAATCTCGGTGCTCTCCTAAGTAAATACCCTGCCATGTTCCTAAAGCTAAACGACCATTGCTAATTGGTATTGTCACACTGGTGCCAAGTGTCGATGCTTTAATGTGGGCAGGCATGTCATCATCACCTTCATAGGTGTGTCTGTAGTAGGGCGCTCGCTCTGGGACAAACTTATTAAAGTGCGACTCCATATCGGTACGGACGGTAGGATCAGCGTTCTCGTTTAGCGTGAGGCTGGCAGAGGTATGTTGGATAAAAAGATGTAATAAACCAACAGATAGAGAATTGATATCGTGTATCTGTTGTTCAATTTCATCAGTAATGAGATGAAATCCACGCTTTCGTGCATTTAGGTGTATAGTCTTCTGAATCCACATACGCCATCCTTTATAATGTATTTGGAAAAAAAGTGGTTTAACGCTATCTTTTGAACTTGAATTTATCAGGTATCGCTCACATTTAATTATGTTAGAGCTAGAGTCTGTACCGATTCTTCTGTCAGGAAATCTAATCCTGATTTATCTCAAGGTACAGCTCTTCATATGCGGCATAATACGTCGTGAAAAAAAATTACAAAGAATCTTTCAGTGGTGACGCGGTTTGGTCATCACAGAAAAATATAAACTTTCGCCTAATCGGGGGTTCTATTCATCACCCAGGTGACGTTTAGAATAAAACCTACAGTAACATCGGGATAGATACCATGTTGAAAAATATCAACCCAACGCAAACACAAGCGTGGAAAGCTCTAACGGCACATTTTGAGTCTGCTCAAGATATGGATATGAAAGAGCTGTTTGCTCAAGATGCAAAGCGTTTCGAGAGCTTTTCTACTCGTTTCGGTTCTGACATCTTAGTGGATTACTCTAAGAACCTTATCGATGCTGAAACTATGCAGCACCTATTTGCTCTTGCGAACGAGACTGAAGTTAAGTCTGCAATCGAAGCAATGTTCGGTGGTGATGCAATCAACAAGACTGAAGGTCGTTCAGTACTTCACACTGCTCTACGTAACCGTAGCGACAAGCCAGTAATGGTTGACGGCAAAGACGTAATGCCAGCAGTTAACGCTGTACTAGCAAAAATGGAACTGTTCACACACCGCATCGTTTCTGGTGAGTGGAAAGGTTACACAGGTAAAGAGATCACTGATGTTGTAAACATCGGTATCGGCGGTTCGGATCTTGGTCCATACATGGTGACTGAAGCACTAACGCCATACAAAACTCGCCTAAACATGCACTTCGTTTCTAACGTAGATGGCACTCACATCGTTGAGACACTTAAGCCTCTTAACCCAGAAACAACGCTATTCTTAGTGGCATCTAAAACATTCACGACTCAAGAAACAATGACTAACGCGCACTCTGCACGTGATTGGTTCTTGGCTGAAGCGGGTGACAACGCACACGTAGCTAAACACTTCGCAGCACTATCAACTAACGCAACTGCGGTCGCTGAGTTTGGTATTGATACTGACAACATGTTCGAATTCTGGGACTGGGTTGGTGGTCGTTACTCACTATGGTCTGCAATCGGTCTTTCTATCTCACTATCTGTTGGCTTCGATAACTTCGTTGAGCTAATAGAAGGTGCTCACGAGATGGATAACCACTTTGCTTCAACTGAGTTTGAAAGCAACATTCCAGTAATCCTTGCGCTTATCGGTATTTGGTATAACAACTTCCACGGCGCTGAGTCAGAAGCAATTCTACCTTACGATCAATATATGCACCGTTTTGCGGCTTACTTCCAACAAGGCAACATGGAATCGAATGGTAAATTTGTTGACCGTGACGGCAATCCAGTAGAATACCAAACTGGTCCTATCATCTGGGGTGAACCAGGTACAAACGGTCAGCACGCTTTCTACCAACTGATTCACCAAGGCACTAAGCTGATCCCATCAGACTTTATTGCTCCTGCTATCAGCCACAACCCAGCATCTGATCACCACCAGAAGTTGATGTCTAATTTCTTTGCTCAAACTGAAGCACTAGCATTCGGTAAGACAAAAGAGACAGTGGAAGCTGAATTCCTAGCGGCTGGCAAAACAGCTGAAGAAGTGGCTGAGCTTGTACCTTTCAAAGTATTTGAAGGTAACCGTCCAACGAACTCTATTCTTGTTAAGCAAATCAACCCTCGCTCTTTAGGTAACCTAATCGCGATGTACGAGCACAAGATCTTCGTTCAAGGCGTTATCTGGAACATCTTCAGCTTCGACCAGTGGGGTGTAGAACTTGGTAAGCAACTAGCAAACCAAATTCTTCCTGAGCTTGCTGACGATGCTCAAGTAACGTCTCACGACAGCTCAACGAACGGTCTAATCAACGCATTTAAAGCGCTGAAAGCTTAATTGAGTTGATAGCACCAAAAAAACGCCAACCTTCGGGTTGGCGCTTTTGTATCTGTATAGCAAGCATTGGTTAAATCGCAGGTAATAAAAAAGGCTGGCATGATGCCAACCTTCTTTGAGTTGATACTCAGTACTGCTAGAAATAAACAGCTGTTATTCGAAACAGATCTCGATGAAAGCATTACCCCATTGAGATGAGAAAGGCATGATGATGATTGCCCCATCACACTTGTGACGAATCGTGTGGCCTTTACCTGAAACCACGATTGGCGTTGCCATATCGAAGTCAAAGCCGCTTTCTGCAAGAATACGTTTTGCACCGCCAGTCACCATGTTAGTGATTTCACCCACCATATCGGTCACTTCTTCGTTGAGGCCGTTTGGTCGTTCACCGAGCATGTTTTCCATGATTTCGAGAGCGAGACCTTCATCAAAGGTGATCGACATAGAGCCACGAGATTGTGTACCCACCATACCAATTAGGCCGGATACATCACCACGAGCGATTTCATCTTTCTTAACTCTCGGTTTTTGTGGCTTCAATTCTAGAGAAGCCATCGTTTTTAATACGTTCATCAAAGAAGCTAAAAACGGGTTTACAAATTCAGCGCGCATAATGTTCTTCTATAATCTTATTCTTTCATCTCGGAGGAGCAAGATTGGCAAATGCCATGCGATTCAATGACATGATTCGTCAATTGAAAGCCATGCTTCTCAGCGTTACTGGCGAGTAGGGTGACAAGCGCATCGTCCTGCAGTTCTATCACAGTGCCACATTTATCGCAGATCAGTAGTTGGGAGAAATGTTTGTTGGCATTGCAAGAGCAGCAGCATATGAAGCTATTGGTTGACTCAACTCTGTGAATGAAACCTTGCTCCAACAAGAAATCCAAAGCGCGATATACTGTAGGTGGCTTGGCTTGCGGTTCACTGACTTTCAACTGCTCTAATAATTCATAAGCACTGGAGGCTTTTTTATTAGAGAGGATGAGCTCAAACACTCGCTTTCTTTGAGGTGTTAATCTAACGCCTCGCGATGCGCATATCCCTTCAACTTGCTCTATTAATGTGTGGTCCAAATTTTTCACCATTCAATCGGACATCCCTAATCAAACCTTATTTCTAGGTTACTACGTTTTGGGAGCCAATGATTTCTATTAAAGTCAGGTACAGAGCGTATTGTGACCCACGACTTTGAATAAGACAAGGTAACTCAAAATGACAGTGTGACTCAAGGCATAACTGATTAGTGAGGCTGAATTAGAGGTTTGGTGAATAGGTTTAAATAAAAAATGTGAGGTAAAGTTCATATAGCACAAACTGGGCATAGCATTTACAATAGCCGACCTTGCTTTTGCTGGGTATTCCAGCATATTTTTTTGACTCGCTACCAGGGTACTTTACCATGACACATTCATGTAGATTGTCTGTCGCTCCAATGCTCGATTGGACTGACCGCCACTGTCGTTACTTTCACCGTTTGCTTTCTCAGCAGACTCTTCTGTACACGGAAATGGTAACAACGGGCGCGATCTTACATGGTAAGGGCGACTTCCTAGAATATAACGAGCAAGAACATCCTCTTGCACTTCAACTCGGTGGTTCAAACCCGGTTGATCTTGCTGCTTGTGCCAAGCTTGCTGGTGAACGCGGTTATGATGAAGTGAATCTTAACGTAGGTTGCCCTTCAGACCGAGTTCAGAATGGTCGCTTTGGTGCTTGCCTAATGGCTGAGCCTGAGCTGGTGGCAGATTGTGTGTCGGCGATGAAAGAAGTCACTGATATTCCAATTACCGTGAAAACGCGTATCGGTATCGATGACCAAGACTCTTATGAGTTTCTAACTAAGTTTGTTTCGACGGTTTCTGAAAAAGGTGGCTGTGAGCAATTTACTATTCACGCGCGTAAAGCGTGGTTGAGTGGCCTTAGCCCGAAAGAGAACCGTGAGATCCCACCGCTAGATTACGATCGTGCATACCAGATCAAGAAAGATTTCTCTGATCTGGTGATTGCCGTGAATGGTGGCATTACTACTCTTGAGCAAACTAAGGAGCACTTGCAACACCTTGATGGTGTGATGATTGGTCGTGAGGCTTACCATAGCCCGTTTATCTTGGCTGAAGTCGATCAGCAGATCTTTGGTTTAGACACACCAATTAAGAAGCGCTCACAGGTTGTCGAAGAGATGTACCCGTACATCGAGCGTGAACTTTCAAATGGCGCAAGTTTAGGTCACATCTCTCGTCACATGCTTGGTTTGTTTCAAAGCATGCCTGGTGCAAGACAATGGCGTCGCTACATCAGTGAAAACGCACATAAGAAAGGTGCAGGTATTGAAGTGATGCAAACAGCATTGGCTAAGATTCCTAAAGAGCTAAATGTTTAAGCTCCCTCTAAGTTAAAAACTTAAGGTTAAATTCGCCACTAGAGGCTAAATTTACCACTGTAAGTTTCTGAAAAGCCACGCATGAAGATGTGTGGCTTTTTATTTATCTGATAAATAAGGGTTTTATAGGGTTGGCATACTTGGTATGGAAGCTGCAATGTTAGAAAGTAGGAAAGATAGGTCATTAACTCATTAGGGAGACTATTATGTTTGAATTAATCTTTGTTCTTATTTTCGTTGCGACTCTACTTGTCACTGGTATTACGTTTATGACGGTATTGGCTGCAACCGGAGTGGCGTTATTAGTCATGTTGGTCTTAGGTATGATGGGCGTCGTGTTTAAGTTACTGCCTTGGTTGATCGTGATTGCAATCGGTGTGTGGTTTTTCAAAAATTTTGTACACAGTTCTAACCAGAGACGTTACTAAGGTCATCGTGCCGTCAAATCTTTACTCGTCAGCGGTTTATCGTTTTTGAATTTAAGATGTGTGGTAGAATTTTCCCCAATAATCTATGAATGTGCATACAATTAGCACTACGATATGGAATTGGAGCTATCTCAAATGAATAAAATGCCATTAATTGCTTTAGTGGGAATGCTATCTTTAAGTTCAGCAGTGTCTGCTGAAGAAGAGTTTTCTTACACGGCTAAAGTCGGTGCCGATATGTGGTGGGGAAGTACAAAGCTAAACGAAGTTAGACAAGATGACGATTCTAACTCACCTTCGTTGTATTTCGCATTTGAGCATAATGCCCCGATGCTACCAAACGCTAGTTTTCGCTATACTTCTGTCGATGCGGATTCATTGGCCTTCGATAAGTACGACTACACCTTCTATTACACATTGTTAGATCACAAGCTGATGAACTTCGATGCGGGTGTGACGTTTACTCAATACTCAAACTCGAATTACATTGAACCAAAAGCAACAGGTGCGAAAACATCGACGTTTGATGAGTTCACGTGGAGCTTCTACGGTAACGCAGAGATCAATGTGCCGGACACCAACTTCGATATCATTGGTACGATGGAGTTCGGTGATAGCAGTGGTATTAAGAGCACTGACTTGATGGCGGGTGTTCAGTACCGAATCCCTGTATCAGAATCTGAAATTGCCCTGCGTGGTGGTTACCGTGTTATCGATTTAGATTCGGATGAGTTCTTTAGCTCAGAACTAGGTAAGAGCTTTGTTATGGTCGATGGCTGGTTTGCTGGTGCTGAAGTGCGCTTCTAGGCCATATAAAGCAAATTTAGAGCGAATTTTAAGAACGCCACTTTATTAAGTGGCGTTTTTATATCTATTGGTTACTTGAGTATATATCTTTCTGGAATTAGTTAGCACATTCATCACTTTCGACCATCCTTAATACAGAGAGCCAATTTGCGTCTATTCTTATAAGGTCTATGTAGTGAGGTCAAAGCAAGGGATGGAATATGACACTCAATGAATTACGAAATTTATATAGAGAAAACCTGTTAGTTGAAGCTATCATAGAGCCCTCAATTCAAGAAGGGTCTTGGGTTGTGGAGTTTCGCCATATGGGAGGTGGCTTTGTTCTGCTTACTGATGTTCATGGTGAAGAGTGCCATTACGCGGATTTAGACCTAGCATCTAAATCGGCAATGGCGGTTGGCTTTCAGCAAGTGCGTATTGAAAACCAGTAAGTCAATTTGCGTTTCAATCGGTTTTTACTTCCAAAAAGTTATAAAACATACTTTTCTATTCTTTCTTGTTATTAAAAGGAGTGGTTAATCTATCGTCACGCAATGATTAGGGATGTCGTGACCATGTCTTTAAATAAGAAAGAGTCTTCACAAAATAATAATGCACAGTCTGGGGCTAATGAGTTACCTGGGCTAGCAGCACCACTTAATGACCAACAATTGGGTCATCTTCAGCAAACTGTTTCTGAACTGTCTTCACAGCAACTGGCATGGGTCAGTGGTTACCTTTGGGGAGTGAGCCAAGCTCAGCCTGTCGGTGCTGCTGCGCCAATCGCTCAAGCGGCCGCTGCAGTAGCGGCTAAGCCAGCGGGTAAGCTCAGCATTATCTTCGCTTCTCAAACCGGTAATGCTAAAGGCGTCGCTGAATCGCTCGAGGCAGAAGCAAAAGCCTTAGGTATCGCCGTCGAGCTTTTCGATGCGAGTGATTATAAAGGTAAGAACTTAGCCAAAGAGACACACGTCATTTTCGTCGCTTCAACCAATGGTGAGGGCGAAGCCCCTGATAACGCGATTGAGTTGCATGAATTCCTTCAATCGAAGAAAGCGCCAAAATTATCAAACCTACAATACGGTGTGATTGGTTTAGGTGACTCAAGCTATGAGTTCTTCTGCCAAACGGCTAAAGACTTCGATAACTTCCTCGCTAAGCTTGGTGCGAAATCGTTTGTCGATCGCCTTGATTGTGATGTTGATTACGAAGAGTCAGCAACGGAATGGCGCGCTAAAGCGTTATCACAAGTTCAAGAAACGCTATCGACAGGTGCCGAGGCTGATATCGTTCAGTTACCAGTAGGCCAAGCAGCTGCCGGTCATTCGCAATACACCAAACAAAATCCATATACAGCGACACTATTAACCAGTCAAAAGATCACCGGTCGTGACTCGGGTAAAGATGTTCGTCATATCGAGATTGATCTTGATGAGTCGGGCATTACCTACCAACCCGGCGATGCGCTAGGCGTATGGTATGAAAACAGTTCAGAACTCGCAAATCAGATTCTTTCTAAGGTTGGGTTATCGGGTATCGAAAGTGTCGATGTCGATGGTGAGAATCTATCTATCCATAGTGCGCTAGTGAGTAAATTTGAGATTACCACTTCAAACCCTCAACTTGTGACTAAGTTTGCTGAGTTATCGGGCAGCAAGAAGTTAATCAAGCTGGTGGAAGATAAAGACAAGCTTCGTGAATACGCGGGTAATACTCAAGTTGTCGATGTTTTAGCTGAGAAGAAAACTAAGCTATCGGCTGATGAGTTAATTGGCCTGTTACGTAAGCTGACACCGCGTCTCTATTCTATTGCATCAAGCCAAGCAGAAGTAGATGAAGAAGTGCACTTGACGGTTGGTTTGGTTGAATACCAAAAAGGCGAAGAGTCTCGTTTAGGCGGAGCTTCTAGCTTCTTAGCTCAACGTCTTGAAGAGGGTGGTGAAGTGAAGGTGTTTGTTGAGAACAACAATAACTTCAAATTACCACAAGACGACAATACACCAATCATCATGGTCGGCCCGGGTACCGGTATCGCACCGTTCCGCAGTTTTGTTCAAGAGCGTGAAAACAATGATGCTGAAGGAAAAAGCTGGTTGTTCTTTGGTGACCGTACCTTTACTCAAGATTTCTTATACCAAGTTGAATGGCAAAAGTACCTCAAGTCTGGCGCGCTAACTAAGCTCGATGTTGCCTTTAGCCGTGACCAAAAAGAAAAGGTTTATGTTCAGGACCGTTTAATCGAACAAGCAGAGCAGGTGTGGCAATGGCTGCAAGAGGGCGCGTACCTCTATGTCTGTGGCGATGCGACTCGAATGGCTAAAGATGTTCATGAAGCGTTAGTTTCGATAGCGGAAAAGCATGGCAACCAGAGCCGCGAGCAAGCTGAACAATATATTAATGATTTACGTAAAGCGAAACGTTACCAAAGGGATGTGTACTAATGAGCAAGCAAGTAATAGAGCAAGAAGTGCTAGGTCAAGTACTTGGACCTTTGGCTGACAATGAGCGTCTTAAGCGTGAAAGTAATAACCTACGCGGTACGATTGAACAAGATCTCCAAGACCGCATAACAGGTGGCTTTACTGCTGATAACTTTCAGTTGATTCGTTTCCACGGTATGTATCAACAAGACGACCGTGATATTCGTAACGAACGTACCAAACAAAAGCTCGAACCGTTACATAACGTCATGCTTCGTGCTCGTATGCCTGGTGGCATCATTACCCCTAAGCAGTGGTTGGCGATTGATAAGTTCGCAGACGAAAGTACCTCTTACGGTTCAATTCGTCTAACAACTCGTCAAACGTTTCAGTTCCACGGTGTCTTGAAGCCGAACATTAAGTTGATGCACCAAACGCTAAATAGCATTGGCATTGATTCAATTGCGACAGCGGGTGATGTAAACCGAAATGTTCTATGTACGACAAACCCGGTTGAATCTGAACTTCATCAAGAAGCTTACGAGTGGGCGAAAAAGATCAGTGAACATCTATTACCGAAGACTCGTGCTTATGCAGAAATCTGGTTAGATGGTGAAAAACTAGAAACAACGGATGAAGAACCTATCCTTGGTAGCAACTACCTACCGCGTAAGTTCAAGACGACGGTTGTCATTCCTCCGCAAAATGATGTGGACGTCCATGCTAACGATCTTAACTTTGTTGCTATTGCTGAAGACGGAAAGCTGGTGGGCTTTAATGTGTTAGTCGGTGGCGGTCTTGCTATGACACATGGTGATACCTCTACTTATGCACGTAAAGCTGACGACTTTGGTTTTGTGCCATTAGATAAAACGTTAGATGTAGCAGCGGCGGTGGTAACGACTCAGCGTGACTGGGGTAACCGTTCAAACCGTAAGAATGCAAAAACCAAATACACACTAGACCGTGTTGGTATTGATGTATTCAAAGCAGAAGTAGAAAAGCGTGCAGGCGTAGAATTTTCTGAAAGCCGTCCTTATGAGTTTACTGGCCGTGGTGATCGCATTGGTTGGGCGGAAGGCATTGATGGTAAGCACCACTTGGCGTTATTCATCGAGAATGGTCGTTTACTTGATTTTCCGGGTAAAGCTCTGAAAACAGGTGTTGCTGAAATAGCGAAGATCCACAAAGGTGACTTCCGCATGACTGCAAACCAAAACCTAATTGTTGCGGGTGTGTCGACGAGTCAAAAGGCCAAGATTGAAAAACTGGCGCGTCAATATGGCTTGATGGATGATGCTGTTTCAGAGCAACGTAAAAACTCAATGGCGTGTGTGGCTTTCCCAACATGTCCTTTAGCAATGGCAGAAGCTGAGCGCTTTCTTCCTGAGTTTGTAACGGATGTTGAAGACATTCTGAAAAAACATGGATTACCAGAAGAAGATAACATCATCCTTCGAATCACAGGTTGTCCAAACGGTTGTGGTCGTGCAATGTTGGCTGAACTTGGTTTAGTGGGTAAGGCTCCGGGGCGTTACAACATGCACTTAGGTGGCAACAAAGCCGGAACTCGTATCCCTAAGATGTATAAAGAGAACATCACTTCAGCTCAGATCTTAGAAGAGATTGATTCGCTGGTGGGACGTTGGGCTACGGAACGTAACGACAATGAAGGGTTCGGTGATTTTACAATCCGAGCTGGCATCATCGAAGAGGTGATCATTTCCAAGAGGGATCTGCATGCATAATTCTGTCGCTTCAAAATTGAAGTTAGCAGAGCTACTCGCATTGACTAAGACGGAGCAAATACTTCGTCTTGGACAAATCAACGCAGAGTTAGAGCAGCTAACCGCATTAGAAAGAGTTAAGTGGGCTTTAGATAATTTAGAAGGGACACATGTTGTGTCTTCTAGTTTCGGAATCCAAGCAGCATTGATGTTGCACCTAGTGACCCAAGCAAAACCAGATATTCCGGTTATTCTGACGGACACAGGGTATCTATTTCCGGAGACCTATCGCTTTATTGATGAGTTAAGTCAGAAGTTGACTCTAAACCTTCAAGTCTTTCGCGCCCAACAGAGCCCTAATTGGCAAGAAGCGCAATATGGAAAACTTTGGGATCAAGGTATAGAAGGGATAGAGAAGTACAACAAGCTTAATAAAGTTGAACCGATGAGAAGAGCGTTGGATGAGCTCGAGGCTGGGACATGGTTTTCCGGTTTAAGAAGAGAGCAATCTCAATCGCGTGCAAATTTGCCAATCTTATCTATCCAAAATGGTGTGTTTAAATTTTTGCCGGTAATCGATTGGACGAATAAAGATGTTCACTATTACCTAGAAGAGCATGGTCTCGGTTATCACCCGCTTCGAGAGCAGGGTTACCTTTCTGTTGGAGATACACATACAACTAAGAAGTGGGAACCGGGTATGACTGAAGAGGAAACTCGTTTTAATGGGTTGAAACGCGAATGTGGTCTCCATGAAGATGATGGAGAGCAATATGGTTCTGGGATTTAGACTCGTTGCCATTTAAAAAGCTGCCATGAGGCAGCTTTTTTGTTTTCTAGGATGAAAATTAGATCAATTGTGGATAAGTCTGTGGTTATTTTGTAAGTACTCTGTAGTTAAACTTGCACAAATAAGGCTTTGAGTGTTTATTCGCCATGTAATCGTTATTTTTGCATCTTTCTTTAATAAACACTTGCCAATGTGATGAACATCTCTATAATGCCGCCTCACTGACACGGCAGACGCCACAAGGCTTCAGCGCAGAATGTTAGTAAGGCAACTAGCTTTAAGCGATAATTCGCTCCTACTTTTAGAAAGTAGAAATTAATTTTCAAAAGTGTTTGACACTGAGAAT
>NZ_JBFRPK010000102.1:0-141 GCF_041471965.1 Vibrio sp. 10N.261.51.A3 | reverse complement strand
TATCAAAACGTTTTATCTTCTCTTTTAATTAAGAGAAGTAAAACAGATTCCTCGGAATCAACTTTGGTTTCAATGAACTGAGTGACCAATACGAATAACTACTTTCTCTTGTAGAAAGAAAGTATTTGGCACAGTCAATTC
>NZ_JBFRPK010000101.1:0-735 GCF_041471965.1 Vibrio sp. 10N.261.51.A3 | reverse complement strand
TAGGGCGTGTTGATCTTTCGTGAGTGTTTTTTGAACAGCATGGTAAAGAGTTATAATTTGCTTCGCCAAAAGTAAAACCATAACCAATACCATGCCAAGAACAATGCTAACTGATATTCGCTGGGAACTGCTACTCCAAGTTATGAAAAGTACAGGTCGTATTTACGATAAAACTGAACATCGAATGACATTTGAAGGAATACTTTATCGAATGAGAACAGGTATTCCTTGGCGAGATCTACCCTCTGAGTTCGGAGAGTGGAGTACCGTTTACAGACGATTTAATCTTTGGTCAAAGAAAGGGATTTTAGATAATCTTTTCAAAAGTTTATCTAACATGGCTGATTTTGAATGGGTATTTCTTGATGGCTCTATAGTTAGAGCACATCAGCATAGTACAGGTGCAGCTACTGAAAGTTCAGAGCAAATAGGAAAAAGTCGCGGGGGCAACTCAACCAAAATTCACTTAGCCGTAGATAGTGGTGGCCTGCCGATTTGCTTTGATTTATCAGAGGGACAACGCCACGATATAGTGCATGCCGAAAGCTTAGTTGAGCAACTCGATGAAGTTAATACCATCGTTTGTGATAAAGGATATGACAGCGAACCTTTCCGTACTTTTGTTAAGGAACGTGGCGGAGAAACGGTAATTGCTAAACGCAATTACGGACAAGATATAGACAAAGACAGTATGGATTGGTGTTTATACAAGTATCGTCACTTGGTCGAAAATGC
>NZ_JBFRPK010000100.1:0-20499 GCF_041471965.1 Vibrio sp. 10N.261.51.A3 | reverse complement strand
GTTACTGTTCGCACTTACTATTTAGCGATGTAGTTCAGGGTGATTTCACCCGTCTCTTCCGTTGCTTTTAATTCGTAAGATATGTTTGAATCTGCGAGTGATACTTTTTGGCGAAGGTAATTACGGCCACCGTGTTCACGAACCACTTCGATATGAACCGTGTACTCGCCTTGTTCTAACGTTTCACCGCTGTCGCTCTTACCATCCCACACGAAACGGTACTGGCCAGCAGGACGTGTTGCAGACGTCACAGCATCAACCAGTTCACGATCGTAACGGCCAACCTTTCTCCACCAGCTGCGCAGATCCTTAAGCCATTCGTCTTTACCGACCCAAAGCTCGATGGTTTTCACTGACTTTCGTTCGCTATTCTCTACCCACACCGCCACATAAGGACGTGCATACATAGAGGTATCAATCTTTGGAAGCTCAAAGCTGACATCCAGTTTTGCCGTATCAGGAATCGCTTGTGCCATACCTAGGCTTGGCAAAAGAGATAAAGCAAGAAGCGCCTTGCTCCAGTTCATTTTTTTCATTTTTAACAACCTTTTAAATCCGTTTAACCTTAAGTTCGCTCTTCAATCCGATTCATCAATCGAATCAAGCGTTAAGGCACGGCGACAAAATAGATAACCAATGAGATTGCAGACCCAAACACCGTCCATTTGATGGAAGTATTAAGCGTCTTTTTCTTAGGTAACAGTAAGCACACGCCAGTAAGCACAAAGAAGATCATCAATAGCGCAGTGATATCGATAAACCATTTCCATACTTCACCGCTGTTACGACCTTTATGCAGATCGTTCAACAATGCGATAACGCCGTAATTAGTGGTTTCGACTTCTACAAACTCAGACGTAACGTCAACAAAAACGGAAGCGTTGTAGCCGGGTCCTTTGAAGTCCATAGATACCTCACCGATGAGCAACTCACCATCTTCAATCTCTGCATAGATGTCCAAACCAGAAGGAACGCCGGAGAGGTTGGCTTCTTCGAACAGAAACGTTTCAAAGGCTGTCTCGTCAGCTTTTAAACGTCCGTCTTGAACCGTAAATAAACTTGTAGGAAGCGTTAGCGTAGAGCGTTGGATATTGGGTTGGCTTGATTCAAATAACTCAGGTCGGTTCAGGGTGATACCGGTTACTGAGAAAAAAAGAACCACGAACAGAAGCGCCATAGAAATATAAACATGAAGTCGACGAGCCCATGACTGAACCGCCCTACTTTTTAACGACATACAAACCAATACCTATAAATTTTATGACGACAATTTAGTTGATAATCATTCGTATTGGCATTCAATTTACATTGTTTACGTTTGCCGAGTGGCGTAAGGAAATTTACATAACATTACATGGGAAGTAATCGAACTGTATGCATATTCTTGCTAACGTGTACTAAAGGGATTTGATTCGTTTTATTAGAGGTTATTGATAACAGGGTCAAAGCTCAAAAAAGCTCAATCTCAACATGCTTGATTGAGATGGGTTTAAGGTAACAGTCGTAGCTTTAAGGATAGAAAGTTGGGACTATTTGATCACTGGTTTGATGATAGCTAATGAAGCTTAAAAGGATTTGAAATGCGTATTTTTGTTTTGGCTTTTGCTGCGCTAGTGACGGCGTGCACCAGCCAAATAATCAGCACGGAAGAACATATTCAAGAATACATCGGTTCAGACATAACCGATGTACAAGAACGTTATCTCACCGAACGGTCACGCCCTATCAGTTTTTGGGCGTCTCGAAACTATGCTTGGATTGAAACCAAGAAACCGTTAGACAATGGTTATACAGTACACGCATTCAAAAACCCTTATCGTGACTGCACCATTAATTGGGTTGCTGATACCAGCGGCGTGATTCAAAGTGCTACGTCCAGCGGCACGATGTGCGAGCCTTAACTGCCGCATTGGAACGATAAAGTTCAAAAAGCTTTAACCGCCAAAATTAAAAAGGGTGTCATTTGAACCATCAAATGACACCCTTTTCTCTATATTACTTTCTCTTGTCTTCTGTTGTGCTATTCGCAGTTAGACGTTGCCGTTATCACTCACTGTTCTTAGCTGAGTCAGATATTTAATCCAACCTTTTGCCTCAGAAGAAGGCTCAATGTTGTTCGCACGTTTCGCTTGAGCAAGAGCATTATCAAGATTCTTTAGCTTGTACCATGAACGTACTTTCGCTAAAGCAACATCAGCTTGCTTGTTCTTGTCTTTCACTTTATCCAAAACAACCAGAGCACGATCGTAGTAACCTTGTTGAACCAGTAACTGAGCCACATTCCAATGATATTGCGTGTCTTTTCTAGACGCTAACGTCCACACTTCAATAGCACTGTCCCACTCTTTCGCTAACTGCCAGTAGGTTGCTTGCTCAGCCAGAAGTTGAACATCGCTGTTCGCATCATCTAACTTACTAATTTCTTGTGCTGCGCGCTCTGGAATGCCACGTTTCGCGTAAAGCTGCGCTAACAAGCGGCGATCTGAGTTCTTCAGCTCAACACCTTGTAGATCAGCCAGTGCTAACGTGTTCAATGCATCACGATTACGATCTAACCTAAGTTGAATACCAACCAGTTGACGCCACCAGTTATCTTTCTCGGGTTGAAGTTCAATCAAGCTTTCCAGTGTAGGAATCGACTGTTTCCACTGCTTTAACTGAAGCTGTGCGCCCAGTTTTAGCGATAGAGGTGATAACTCTGGTTTTGAATTGAACTTGTCGTGATTACCGATGGCCACTAGGACTTTCGACCAGTTTTCGATTTGGTATTCCGCTTGTGCAATTCGCATCCAAAGCACGTCTTTCTTTTCTGCCTCTGGCGCTGTTTTTACTAACTCGTAGTAATGTGGAAGCGCGTTTTTGAACTGTTGATCGTTTAATAACAGATCCGCAAGCATACGCTTCGTTATCCAAGCTTGTTCATCCACCAGCAAATTGGTATCGACGGCGTATGTAAGCTGCTTAATCGCCTTATCGGTTTTGCCATCTTGCCAGTAAAAAACACCTAGCATACGAGCTACGTACGCTTTGTCGTAGCCCTTAGAAAGCTCTAAACCTGCTAGTACGTCAATGGCCTGTTTAACCTGTTCATCTTGAGCAAGCTTATGCGCCTTTTGAACACGAATAGCAGTATATTGGGTTAGCTCTTGTGCCTGTGTTGTAAGGGGCATTAACAACAAGCCCACTAATATCCATATATGTTTCATCATTTTGCCAACTTAAACTCTAGTTTCACGGTTTGACCAACCTGAGCTATCGCTTTTCCATCGACGACTTTCGGTTGATATTTCCATTTTTTAAGTGCTCTCATCGCTTCACGTTCAAACATACGACGTGGGTTTGCGTCAGTGACTTGAATGTCAATTGGACGTCCCGTTTCATCGATAGTAAAAGACATAATCACATGGCCTTCAGCTCCACGCTTAAGCGCTTTCGCTGGATAACGAGGCTCTACTCGATACAAAGGCATTGCTTGTTGGTTTGACCCAAAATCAGAGAATGTCGGTGCGTTAATCGCTAAGCCATCAATGGATGTGTTCAAATCCAATGAAGGCAAAGAAGACATCGAATTCAGAGGCGTAACTTCAGCTTGTGACTGAGACGTTTGCGCTTCCGGTGGCGGCTCTGGCATTTCTGGTTTTTCAGGGACTGCGCGTTGTCTACTTTGAACTTCTTGTTCTTGTTCCACCATTACCATGTTGAAACTTAACGTCTCGCTATCGTCTGGTGAACGTTGGTGGCCATTATCGACCATCCAAGCCATGAAAGAAAACAGCGCTAAGCCCAACGCGCCCGCTAGCGGTAAAGCAAGAAATAGGCGAATCATTTATGAAGATCCTCCAAGATCATCGCTTATCAGCAGCAAGCGCAATGTTTTTAACACCTGCACCTTTCGCGGCATCCATCACTTTAACAACAGTACCGTTGTAAGCGTGTTCATCCGCTTGAATAACCAAAGAAGCATCAGGTTGTTCTAGCAACAAGTGCTCTAACGTCGCTTGGACACGTTCAACATCTACGACACGCTTGTCGATGAAAATGTCGTTTGCAGAAGTAATCGCAACAAAGATGCCTGCATCCTTTTGGCTTACTACGTTAGAAGCTTGTGGGCGATTGACTTCCACCCCTGACTCACGAACAAATGAACTGGTCACAATAAAGAAAATAAGCATGATAAAGACAATATCAAGCATCGAAGTAAGGTCTATTTGAGCCTCTTCGTTTTTAGAATGACGTCGACCGAGTCTCATCGTTGACTCCTTAAAGATTTTTCTAATTTCAATTCTAAGCGGTTACATACTTTCGCTAAGCGAGCGTGAACGAACATGCCCGCTAACGCTGCAACCATGCCTGCCATGGTTGGCAGTGTTGCTAACGAGATACCTGAAGCCATCAATTTAGGGTCACTGCTGCCTTGTGTCGCCATAACATCAAAAACAGAGATCATACCGGTTACAGTGCCTAGCAAGCCCAACATCGGGCAAATAGCGACTAACAGCTTAATAAAATTCAAGTTTTGGTTAAGCAAGATACTCGCTTGCCCTAACCAACCTTCACGAATGGCTTTGGCATGCCAAGAAGAGTGATCTTCTCTTTCATGCCATTTCGCTATCCAAGCTTGGCGTTGCTTAGGAAAGTAGAACGCAAGATAAAGCACACGTTCTACCACAAGCACCCAATACACTAGGACGACAGCCGCTAGCCACCACAGGACGAAACCGCCCTGCTCCATAAAGCTTGATAAAGACAGCAGCCAGTCACTCGTTAACCAACTCGCTGGTAATAGAGAACCCGACAAAATATCCATTACGCAGCAGTCCCAACTGGTGAAACAACAGCGTTTGATTCAACGGTCTTTTCAGCCTGCTCAGCAACAAGACCAATACCTTGCTTCTCAAGAATATTGCGAATGTTTTCTGCTTGAGTGCTAAGAATGTTGTGTGCCAGTAGAAGAGGCATTGCCGCAACCAGACCAAGTACCGTAGTTACAAGCGCCATCGAGATACCACCCGCCATAACTTTAGGGTCGCCATTACCAAACTGAGTGATCACTTGGAATGTTTCGATCATGCCGGTTACTGTACCTAAAAGGCCCAACATTGGTGCTAGTGCCGCCAATAGCTTAAGCATCGATAGACCTTTCTCTAGGTGAGTCTGCTCATCAACTACCGCTTCTAAAAGTCGCAACTCTAACGCTTCAACCGTTTGGTTTTGTTCCTTGTTGTACATCGCAAGAACACGACCTAGTGGGTTATCACCCGCTTGCTCAGGGTTCTTAAGTTGCGCGCGAATTTTCTGGCGTGCGATAGCAAGAGAGACACCACGAACTAATGCGATGATTAGACCAATAGCTAGTAGGCCAAGAATCACTTTACCAACCACACCACCCGCTTGTAGACGGTCAGTTAAACTTGGCGTAAGTGCTAATTGCTCTAGCATAAACCCGCGAGAAGGATCGACAACCACGTTAGATACTTCACCATTCGCTAACGAAGAAAGTGACGCTAACGTTGGACCATTTTGTGGTTGCTTAAGGTAAGCGATCGCATCTTCACGCTGAGTGTTCCAGTTAACATAGCCTTGCTCTGTCACAAGACCAATCGAACCTAGTCGGTAAGCGTCAACCTTGTTTGTATTGCCTTCACCATTAATGAATGCAATTTGAGATTTGCTAAGCTCAGAGCTCGCTTGGATCTGTTCAACCATGCTCATCCACAAACCGGTCAGCTGTGGCATTGAAGGCAGTGATTTAGCATCAATGATTTGATCAACAGTTGCAGTGTGTTCAGCACGATCAACACTATTCACGGTTGAGCTAAGCTCTGCGCCGAGTTCTTTTGCGTTTTGACGAACGACACCGAACAGCTCGCCTAAGCTACCGGTTTCTAAACGCAGCTTCTCTTCTAAGCGAGCAAGCTTGTTTTCGTTATCACTGAACGTTTGAGTCAGAACATCTGTCGCACCTTGGATAGACGTACGCTTCGCTTCAAGCTGAGCTTTGATCGCTTTCAGTTCTTGTTCTGTCTTTTTGAAATCAGCTTCACGCACTACGTTGTGAGAAGCTTGAGTTCGACTCTCTGATTTTGCTTTATTAACTAGCTGAGCCGTCGTATCTGATGCAGAGAAAGCTGAAAATGAAAGTGATGTAATGCAAAGCAATGCTGCTAATGGCTTTAAGTTCATTACTTAACCTCCGCAACAGTTAAAGAAACAGGTAAAGTAATTAGGCTTGGCGCCGCTTGTTGGCTTGCAATGTCGTAAGCTTTATCTAGCTCAGATTTCATTGAAGAATCTAGCTCTTGCCACTGATTTTGTGTTTGATTCCAAGACCAATATTGGCTGCCATTTAGGTTACGAGCCACCAAAGAGATACGACCTAGGTGCAACACGTCAGCTTCAATCGTTCTGTCGTTGCTCAATGCAACGCGGCCTTGGTAAGCACCGAGCTTGATGCCGTAGTCCATCTCGATTTGGTAAGCTTCCAGGATACGACGATACTTCTCAGCATCACTCACATCAGCACGAGTCATCATTGCTTGTAGCTTTTCTACTCTTTCTAGACGCTGTTCTTTCTTAATCGGCACGTCTTTCTCTACCAACTGTTCAAGACCATCGATCATTTGATACATCAATGGCACAACACCTTGGCGTGTGTATTTGATTTCTTCGATCTGCTCTTCAATGCTTTGAGCTTCTTGGTTTTGGCTCTCAACTAATGCAGCAAGGTGATCGTGATAGATTTCTAGGTTTTTAACTTCTTCTTGCAGACGCTCAATCTCAGCTTGCAGCATTAAAGTCGCTTGTGATCTTTTATCAATAACCTTTTGGCTCGAAGCCGACGCGTTATTGGTCTTGTTTTGAATTGATTGAGCTTGATCCAAGCTGTTTGCCATAGAAGACGTTGCAACCAAACTGATGGCAAGCGCTAGGCTAGTTTTTAAAAGATTCATAATTGTAGTCATTTACTATAGAAGAAGGTCAAATACATTTTATTGATAAATACTATTATTGATAAGCACTCTCATTATCATTAAAAGTCACTCGCATTACTAGGGATATTTTACTGAATAGCAGAATCACGAAAGGAGAAAGCCGAAACTTTCCCCTTAGTATTTAGGCTAACAATAGTACCCTATTAACAAATTAGTATTTTACCTGTAAAGTCGCCATGTAGTTACGGCCTTCGCCGATTACTACGTCTTCAGCAAATTGGTGGTTTGAAGATGTTGAACCGCCACCCGCTAGGTATTCTTTATCAAATACGTTCTCGACTGTTAGACGCGCTACGAAATCAAGAGAATCGTCGTACTTAAGCGTGTATGCAGCACCCATATCTACACGTGCGTAGCCGTCTTTCTTGAATGTGTTCGCGCTATCGCCGTAACGAGAACCTTCGTAGATAAGACCCAGGTTCACATCAACTTCGTTTGTTGCTGCATAGGTAGACCAAACGCTTGCTGCAAACTCAGGTACGTCTACTGGACGGTTACCTTCATATGTTTCATGGTTCGTGATTTCAGCATCTAAGTACATTGCAGAACCAGACATTGAGAAGCGCTCTGAAATAAAGCCTTGTGCGGCTAGCTCAGCACCACGGTGAACTTGTTCGCCACCTTGTGTCTTCGTCCAATCGCCTGATGAAGTGTCTTCTACATCCATTGAAATGTTTTCTTGGGTAATATCGAATACCGCACCAGAAACGAATAGACGTTCGTCCATCAGTTCCCACTTAGTACCGACTTCGTAAGACACGCCCGTTGCTGCGTCAAGAAGTTCGCCATCGTTGGTGTAGTTGCGGCTTCCGCTCGACACAACACCTTGTGGTTCGAAACTTTCAGAGTAAGAAGCGTAGATACTACCGTTTGATGCTGGGTGGTAAATCAGGCCAAGCTTAGGCGCTACATTTTCTTCTGCTACGCCATCACTTACTTTCCGGTCGAAACGAGCACCCGCAAGAACTTGCCATTCATCATTAATAGTAATCAAATCTTGGATGTAGAAGCCCCAAGTATCGTAAGTACTCATCTTACCTAGCGATGTTGGACCCACTGACGGCGCTGGTACTGTTGCATCTGGTACGTATTCAGCGCTGCTGAAGCGATCCATACCACGGTAATAGCTGTAGCCTAACCAGTTAGCACCGAATAATAGTTGGTGCTCTGTGCCCGCAAGATCAGCGGTTGTTGTTAGATCAACGTAAGCCGTTCTGAAACGCCATTTATCATGACGGTAGTTACCGCCTTGAGTCACGGTGCCCGTACCATCAGGATTCATATTTGAAAAGCTTGGGTAGCTTTCCATATCAATACGTTCGAAATCTTGGTAGTTGAAACCTGTTTTTAATGACCATGTATCAGTCAGGTTAGCAGCAATATCAAAACCAACGTTCTCAACATCATTCTCGATCTGTGACCACTGTGCATCCCAGATGTGCTTGTCGCTACCTACTCGGTTGCCGTCTAGCGTGTATAAAGCGCCAGAATCTACGCTACCTTCGTCGTTAGTTTTGTCGTAATGAACAGAAACTGTCACGTCTTCAGTTACATCGTAATCAACGAATACACCACCAACAAAACGTTCTGTTTGTGGTTCAGTTCCGTCACCATAAGTTCTCCAAGAGCCGTAGCTTTCTTTAGATAGAATCGCGCGACCACGTAGAGTTTCAGCGTCGTTCAAAGCGCCACTTACGTCTACCGTTGTACGAGAATGGTCATTAGAACCAATATCTTGGCTAACACTTACTTGCGTATCGTAAGTTGGCTTTTTGCTTACCATGTTGATCAAACCACCTGGTGCAGAAATACCGTAAAGAAGACCAGAAGGTCCTTTTAGTACTTCAACACGCTCTAGCAGTTCGATTGGTTGACGGTAGTGAGACCAATGTTGCTGGCCATTTTTAAGGAAGCCCGAAGAGCTTTCTACCGAGAAACCACGTAGAGAGAAACGTTCACGGTTACGGCTTGTACCGCCAGCACTTACACTCGCGTCATTCTTAAGCACGTCACCAAGCGTTGTTGCACGCTGTTCATCGATGATTTGCTCATCGATTACTGAAACTTGTCCCGGAGTCTCTAATTGAGTCGCCTCCATGCGCATTGCTGTTGTGTTCGTGTCGGCTTTATAACCGTAGTCACGACCTTCAACAACCATATGCTCGTCTGTTTTTACTGTTTCTGCCAATACTGCTGGTGAAGCTAATACTGCGCCGATCACTAAAGCCAATGGGCTCTTTGAAAACATGTCCTTTACTCCGCTTTTATTCTTTTAGACGAACACTTTGTTATTTATTCGATGTGTTCGCTGAACCGTTGCCGGTACCACTGAATTATTTCGGGAGTAAATATAAGTGATAACTATTACCATTTGCATTAAATTTACATTCTTTGCATTCGTAAAGTTTTGTAAAGGCCTGTCGGTGAGTCATATTTGAGGAGTTCAACAAAACCATTCAATACAAATAGTTAAGGCTCATGGACGTAAATCGACTGGTTATCTTCACCGAATTTTTTGAAACAACGGTATTTGTTCAGTCAATTGAAGACGAGAAGATTGATAAGAAAATCATCTCTTCTTATTTACTACCTTTGAAACGACAAATTTATGTATAAAACCCTCGATAGATGTAAATTAATAGTGAATTATTTTGTTTTTATTTGTTTAATTTACACAATTATCAGTGATTTTGATCACATCTATAATTCCAAACTCATTTTTTGTTTTTCGAATTGATTATCCGACTGCTAATCTCCTGCTCACTTTGAAAAGGTATCAAAGTTATAAATAATAAGGAGTGTTCTAAATGAATACCAAGAAACCTATGTCTCTGACTGGTCGAGTAATCCTCGGTATGGTCGTAGGTATATTAACGGGATTCGCCATTCAATCCCTTTTTGCAGACAACGGATTTGTTAACAACTACATCGTTAACGGACTCTTTGAAGTGGGCGGACAAATCTTTGTCGCCAGTTTAAAAATGCTTGTTGTGCCTCTAGTCTTCGTTTCACTAGTGTGCGGTACAAGTTCTCTTAAAGACTTATCAACTCTTGGCCGTATGGGTGGCAAAACGCTTGCACTTTATATCGGTACTACTGCCGTTGCCATCACTCTAGCATTAACTATCGGTAACCTGTTCCAACCTGGAGCTGGTGCGGATCTTACTGCTGCGAGCTCTTTCAAATCAGCGGATGCCCCTTCTCTGGGCCAAGTAATCATCGACATGTTCCCAACCAACCCTATTCAGGCGATGGCTGAGGGCAAAACGTTACAAGTTATCGTATTTGCAGTGTTGTTTGGTATCGCAATCAGTGCAGCGGGCAAACCCGGTGAACGTATCGCTGCAGTTTTCTCTGATCTAAACGAAGTGATCATGAAGCTAGTTGCGCTACTAATGAACCTTGCTCCTTACGGCGTATTCTTCTTGATGGCGAAACTGTTCTCTGGCCTTGGCTTAGGTGCAATTTGGAACCTAGCAGAATACTTCTTAGTGCTTGCTGGTACCCTGCTGTTGCATGGCTTGGTGACTTACAGTGCGATGCTTAAAGGATTCACAGGTCTTAGTCCGATTACGTTCCTACGTAAGATGGAAGATGCAATCATGTTTGCATTCTCAACAGCATCTTCGAACGCAACAATTCCAGTAACTATGGAAACGGCTAAGAACCGTATGGGCGTAGACAACAAAGTCGCTTCTTTCACAGTACCACTAGGTGCAACTGTGAACATGGACGGCACTGCAATCATGCAAGGTGTTGCGACGGCGTTTATCGCGCAAGCGTACAACATCGACCTTTCAATGGGTGATTACCTAATGGTTATCCTAACGGCGACACTGGCGTCTGTTGGTACTGCAGGTGTCCCTGGTGTTGGTCTTGTTATGCTAGCGATGGTATTGAACCAAGTTGGCCTGCCGCTTGAAGGTATTGCTCTAATCATGGGTGTTGACCGCCTTCTTGATATGATTCGTACCGCTGTAAACATCACAGGTGATAGTGCCGTATCTATCATCGTTGCTAAGTCTGAAGGCGCTCTAGACGAGTCTCGCTTCAACGACCCAGCAGCAGGTGAGAAAGAAGAAGAAGTTAAGCTAGCTCGCCAACATGCATAGTCTCGCTTATCTTATGCTCTTGTCTTCAAGCTCAGGCGTAATTAATGGCTACGCCTAGCCCATACCAAAGCGCATAAAGAAAAACGCCACTGCAGATGCAGTGGCGTTTTTATTGGGCTATGTTTCTAAGCAATATTTATGAGCAATATTTCTAAGCTATGTTTCTTAGCACGCTTTCAGTCATAGTTATCTATGGAGCAAGACAGGTAACAGCAGGAAGCTAATCAGCGATTGGGAACATTAGATTTACTCTCAATCCCCCACCTTCTCTATTCTCAGCAGTTACATGTCCATTCATCACACCCATCGCTTCTTTAACAATCGCAAGGCCCAGACCGTAGCCACCAGACCGTTTGTCTCTTGCTGATTCAATACGAGTAAACGGGTCGAATATACCTGCAATCTTGTTATCAGGAATACCATCACCGTCATCTTCTACAGATATTACACTGTAACGTCTATCCATTACCTGTTCGTATGTCGTCACGACCACATGAGCGTTCTCACCCGCGTATTTAATGGCATTCCCGACCAAGTTACCAATGACTCGAAGCAGTAGCCTCTCATCAACGTTCACCATTGATATCGGCGTCTCTAGGGAACCAATCAAAGTTTGATTCGGTTTTAAATCGTTTTGCATCTGCGCGATCAACATTGAACAATAGTGCTCAAGGTGCATTAAACTTAACTTGGAGTCATAGCGAGAGGTTTCTAAGCGGCTAAATTCAAGTATCTCACCCACCAGCTTATTCATCTCTTCTGTTTCATTTTCCATTCGTTCTAGCAAACCAATGCTTTTATCATCAACCTTGCTGCGCAGCAGGTGTAGTGCGAGGTTTTGCCTTGCTAATGGTGTTCTTAACTCGTGTGAGACATCACGAATCAAACAACGTTGCTTTTCAGCCAGAGATTTAATCTCAAAGGTCATATAATCAAAATCGTGTGCAAGCTCGTTGAATTCACGCGTGGTGGAGTTCAACTCCGACACCACACTGACCGTGAAGTCACCTTGAGCCAGTCTGCGGCTCGCTTCTCTCAATCTATCCAACGGTTGCTGAAGGCTTTTGGCCATGATAATCGAGAACAGAGACAATACGACCAATGCAATCAATGCTTTAAGCATATAGGAATATGGCGCAAAAGATTTTGCGGGATGAAACTGGTGCGGTAGTTGGATAACCAGTGTTTTACCGTTATCCAGTGGTAGGCCGAAGATCGGCTTACTCACACGATCACTAAGTTGGTGATCTAACGTTCTTAAGTATTTGAGCTTAAATTCAAAATGTGGGTGCATGTGACGATGTGTGATCGGACGATTGTCTTTATCAATGACGAACAGATAATACTGCTGAGCATTACCCCAGTCCGCGAGTTCATCCATGTCCCCTTCTTCAATCAACACATTCGCTTGGTAAGCAAGGTCGAGCATCTCCGCTTTAACCGATTCTGGCACTTTAAGCAGCGCTTTCATCAAGGCTCTTTCTGCGACACCTTGCAGAATCAAAATACTCACCAAAATGACGGTCAGGTAACTGAACAGTTGGAAAGTGAGTCCGTCTTTACGCTTAGCAATAAAATCAGGGCAACGCAGCAGTTTTTTACTCATGCTCCGACCGACTCTAGGTAACTGTAACCTTTACCACGAACGGTTTTTATATGTTGTTTAGACAAACCTGCCTGAACGAGCTTTCTACGTATATTGCTGATATGCATATCTAAATTACGATCGAAGGGACACAATTCTTTCTTGAGTACATGGATTTGCAGATCAGATTTTGAGACGACAATACCGTCATTTTTGACCAAATAATCAAGCAAGTCTTTTTCAGTGCCAGTTAATGGCAAACGAGAGAGTTGTTCACACAAGCCGTGATTAGAGGAAGCTAAAGATTGTCTTTGGCGTTCAAAACCCACTCGGCGCAAGATCACCTTAATACGGGTTAAGAGTTCAGGAACATTGAAAGGTTTAGCGATGTACTGGTCGGCGCCTGCTTGGTAGCCATCGAGCATTGAGGCATCGTCGTTAAGCGCGGTTAGCATAAGAATGGGAGTAGCAAAACGCTGACAAATACGTCTTGCTACTTGAATGCCGCTTAGGTTCGGAAGCATTACATCGAGTAGAACCAAATCGACAGGGTGAGATTGAATAAACTCAAGCGCGGATTCACCGCAATGAACAGTATCAACGTGATACCCCTCATTTTCTAACACTTCACCCAGTAATTCACACAACTGAATATCATCATCAACAACTAAAACGCGAGACATTACACATACCGATAAATAAGAACTGTTTGCATTCTAATTATCGTTATTATTGATTTCAATTATAAAGTGCCCGATTTCCTCTATAGAAGAAAATCTTTTTCAATCGGTACAAATTTTGATGCAGAATCGATAAGATTTTGAGCAGTTAACCCGGGAACACCATACACTTCAACAGGCTTGCCAAAGCGCTCTTTGATTCGCTCTACAAGGATTTCGAAATCACCGTCTCCTGATACCAAAACAATCGTATCAACCGTCTCAGCAAGTTCTATCGCGTCTAACGCAATACCCACATCCCAATCGCCTTTTGCACTGCCATCTCGACGCTGAATAAACGGCTTTAACTTCACATTAAAGCCCACACCACGAAGGATATGATGAAATTGACGCTGCTTTGGATCTTGGCTTGAGATTGCGTAAGCATTAGCTGCAATAACGTTACGCCCTTCCGTGGCAACATACCAAAACTGGTTATAGTCGAAGTTAGAACGGTATTTGTCGCGCGTCGTGTAGTAAACGTTCTGAACGTCGACCAAAATTGCTATGTTTTCCATAAATTCATACCTTTAGATTTTCCGTATACCCTATTCTATTCAATTGTAAAATGCGAGTCGCTTTACTCAATAAAAATGAACCTGCCAGCTATCGTTAACGTAAATCTAATATCTTTAGCGTAAAGCTAAGTGTCTTTACGTAATCCTAACTATGCTTATTGTAAGTGGATTTGTTTTGAGCGTTTCTTAGGTGGTTCTGATCTTCACCTTCTTCTTTACGTAGCGTTCAAATCGTACTCAGGCTTAGAGTTTTTAAAGGGAGGTTGGCAATGCTGCACCGACAAACACACAATTCGATCGTAAGCATCGACACAACCAAAGCGATGCAAACTTTAAATCAACCATCAAACTCTGGTAGCTGGTTTAGTTTGCTTAAACTACTGACCATCAGCACGGTAATAATCATGAGCTTAACCATCAATTCAGTACTCGCCTACCCCGCTTATTCTCACTCAAAGCCTTTGCCACACCGCAGTGTGATTTATTTCGCTCCAAAGGAAGATTCAATCGTTAAAGAGTTTCTGAATGAAGTGTTGCTCAATAACTGTCAATTGGACGAACGAGATGTCGTCATTATGGTTATTGCTGAGAGTGGTTACACAGTCCCAACTTGGTTAGAAGAAGAGTTTAACTTAGAAGCAGTCACCAGTATTTACGAGATCCCGAAAGGATCACATACCGCTGTTTTGATTGGTAAAGACGGGAAAGAGAAGCACCGATGGAGTGGCAAAACAGATTGGAAACAGATCACCAATATCATTGACGAAATGCCGATGCGCCAACAAGAAATGCAGCGACAAGGCAGCCGCTGCAGTATTTGATTCTTGATGGACTCAGTAGTGGCTTAGAGATCCAATTAGAAGGTCAAACGATCAAGCTTGTTTGTTAAACCAAGCAAGTTTTTCATGGAGCTGAGCCACGCTGCCTACAACAATCAGCGCTGGGCTCTTTGCGACGCTCGCAAGGTCAGCTAAATCACGTAACCCACCTCTAAACACCTTTTGTTCTTGGCGTGTACCGTTTTCGATGATCGCAACTGGCATGTCAGCTCGCATACCATTATCGAGTAGATTCTTCTGAATGTTCGGACTCTCTTTCAAGCCCATGTAAAACACGATGGTATGGTTGTGCTGAGCAAGAGATTGCCAGTCAATATCTTCGCCATCTTTCTTCAAGTGACCTGTAATAAACTGCACGCTTTGTGCATGATCACGGTGCGTCAACGGAATGCCCGCATAAGCCGTTGCTCCGGCAGCAGCTGTGATGCCCGGAATCACTTCAAATCTCACGTCATTCTCAGCTAGCGTTTCACACTCTTCACCACCACGACCAAAGATAAACGAGTCACCACCTTTTAGGCGTACTACGTGCTTGTTCTCTTGCGCTTTGGTCACTAATAGTTGGTTGATCTGATCTTGCGGTACACAGTGATGATCAAGCTTTTTGCCCACATACAGCATTTCTGCTTCTGGATTAGCCATCGCCAAAATATCTTTTGATACCAAGCGGTCATAAACCAACACGTCTGCTTGTTGAATCACTCGTGCGGCTTTTAGCGTAAGTAAGTCTGGGTCGCCCGGACCTGCACCTACCAATGAAACAAATCCTTTGTTTACTTCTTTAACATTCGATGGCGATACTTCTGACATGCTTTGCTCCGAAAGTTAGCTTGTTATATTTCAAGCTTAATTCTGTATGACGATTCATCGTTGTATGAATCACCAATATCCCTACTTCTTAGACTATCAGTTGTTGCCATAAAACTTTACGATTAATTCTAATCAAGATAGAAGTTTATATAACAAAACAATCTATTACGTTGGAAAACCCTGACATTTGCACCATCATCAAGCACACATTGCTCGCCTTAGGTGCACGGTTATCAAAGTAGAGAGTGTTAAGATCAAAAAAGCCCCAAATCAACAGCTTGGGGCTTAACACACATTATTAGTTGCTCATTAACCTAGAACTATCTAATTACTTAGCGCCTAGAGAAGGAGCTGTTTTAGCATGAGTTAGGTATAGAGGAACACACGTCATTAATAGACCACCAACGATGTTACCTAGGATTGTTGGGATAAGGTTGAAGTTCAACCATGTCGCGATACCAAAATCAGCGCCAAGAATCATACCTAGTGGGAATAGGAACATGTTTACCACTGTGTGCTCAAATACGAGTGCGAAGAAGATGAAGATTGGGAACCACATCATTGCTACACGGCCAGATACTGTGCGTGCAGTCATGTTGCCAATCACACCTAGACATACCATAAGGTTACAGAAGATACCGCGTACGAAACACGTGATCCATCCGTCCATACCCATGTTTTCAAAACCTAGGCTACGACCTGTAGAAACAGCAATGAACTTTTGAGCAACAGCGTTTGGTTCTAAAGAGAAGTTACCCGTTAGTGATACTGCAACAAGGAAAGCAACAATCAAAGAACCGATAAGGTTACCAAGACCAACAATACCCCAACAACGTAGGATACGACCCCAAGTAATACCTGGGCGGTTGTCGAATTTCGCTAAAGGTGCAAGGCCGAATACGCCAGTTACTAGGTCATAACCCATTACACTTAGAATGACGAAGCCAACTGGGAACACAAGTGCGCCAACAAGGCCAATACCGGTTTGAACCATTGCTGTAATAGCAACAACAACCGCTAGAGAAAGGATGATACCAGCCATAGTGCTTCGAATCAGAAGATCGCGAGTACTTGTTTTCGTTTTCGCTTCACCCACATCAATCATCGTTTGAACGAATTCAGCTGGTTTGTAATCAGGAGACATAAGGTTGTCCTTAAAAAGTTTAAATTAAAAGTTAAAATTGGATAGGAAAAGGCTCTAGTTGCCGAGTTAAGGCAATATCGAGAACTAGAACCCTTGAACTATCAAATCTTACTCATCCGAAGATTAAGCAGAGATTTCTACAGCGCCTTTGGCAACACGAGCTTTGTACGCTTTCACGTTGAAGTTCTCGTCTTCCATGCACACACCTGTTGCTAGGTTAAAGCGTTGCTTCTTAAGTGGGCTTGCTACCCAAAGCTCTTCTTTGTGCTCAACAATCAAACCACGTGATAGCACGTTAGATTGGAAGTATGGGTCTGTGTTGCTAATCGCGAATACTTCTTCAGCCTCAGTTGGGCGGAATACAGCTACTTGCTCACCACCAACCAACGCACAAACACCTGTACCTGGGATAATGTCTTCGATCTTACAAACTTTGGTAAATGCCATGATGTCGTCTCCCCTTAAACAGATTCTACGTGAATGATGTCGCCCTGATGCTTTGAAGTAATGGCTTCAGGGTGTTTCTCAGTGAATGTCGCAGGACGGTGTTGTTCACGGCCATCATCAACAAACACAACGTTTTCATCACGGTCATCAGCATTGATGAAGTGTGCAAAGCGTTTAAGTTGAGCTTCATCGTTGATAGTGTCTGTCCACTCACAAGCAAAGTTATCTACTAGGCCAGCAATGTCAGTTTCAAGTTGGTCATTGATACCAAGCTTGTTGTCTACAATCACTTCACGTAGGTAATCAACACCACCTTCTAGGTTGTCCATCCATACCGAAGTACGTTGTAGCGGAGCAGCCGTGCGGATGTAGAACATCATGAAACGATCGATGTATTTGATCAGCGTTTCTTGGTCTAGGTCGCTTGCCAGTAAGTCTGCGTGGCGAGGCTTCATACCACCGTTACCACACACATACATGTTCCAACCAGCGTCTGTTGCGATAATACCTAAATCTTTACCTTGAGCTTCAGCACACTCACGAGTACAGCCCGACACACCGAACTTCATCTTATGAGGAGTACGGATGCCTTTGTATCGGTTCTCGATCATCACGCCTAGGCCAACTGAATCTTGAACGCCGTAGCGACACCAAGTCGAACCTACACATGTCTTAGCCATACGAAGTGCTTTTGCGTAAGCTTGACCCGTTTCGTAACCCGCAGCGATTAACTTCTTCCAGATAGCTGGTAAGTCATCTTTCTGAGCACCGAACAGGCCGATACGTTGTGCACCAGTGATCTTGGTGTACAGGTTGTATTCTGCAGCAACATCAGCAAGTACGCTTAGTGCTTGAGGTGTTACTTCACCACCCGCCATACGAGGGATAACAGAGTAAGTACCGTCTTTTTGCATGTTACCTAGGAAGTTGTCGTTGGTATCGTGCAGCTTCACTAATTCAGGCTTAAGGATGTGTTCACCCCAGCAAGAAGCAAGGATAGAACCTGCTAGAGGCTTACATACTTCACAGCCGTAGCCTTTACCGTATTTCTCTAATAGCTCATCGAACGTTTTGATTTCTTCGATGCGAATTAGGTGGAAAAGCTCTTGGCGAGAGTATGCAAAGTGCTCACACACGTCGTTCTTCACTTCAACACCAGCTTTAGCAAGTTCAGCGTTTAGTACTGAAGTCACTAGTGGAATACAACCACCACAACCAGTACCTGCGCCTGTTACTGCTTTGATATCACCGATTGTGTGGTGACCTTCAGCAACCGCTTGAGCGATCTTGCCTTTAGTCACATCGAAACAAGAACAGATAACAGCAGACTCAGGAAGAGAATCCGCGCCAAGTGTTGGCTTTTCAGCACCAGCATGAGCAGGAAGAATCAATGCATCTGGGTGTTCTGGTAGGTCGATTTCGTTCAGCATAAGCTGTAGAAGATCACCGTAGTCAGACGTGTCGCCAACCATTACTGCACCAAGCAGCTTCTTGTTGTCTTCAGAAACGATTAGACGCTTGTAAACTTCTTGTTCTTCGTTTTGGTAAACGTAGCTCTTACAGCCAGGAGTACGACCGTTCGCATCGCCGATAGAGCCTACTTTCACGCCCAAAAGCTTAAGCTTCGCAGACATGTCAGCACCTTCAAATGTGCTTTCGTTACCAACAACGTGGTCAACCGCTACCGTTGCCATTTTGTAACCAGGAGCCACTAGGCCGTAGAACGTTTGGTTCCAAGACGCACACTCACCGATTGCGTAGATGTCTTTGTCTGTCGTTTGACAGTGATCATTAATCTCGATACCGCCACGTGGTGCAATACCCAGCCCCATTTGACGAGCAAGTTTGTCTTGTGGGCGAATACCAGCAGAGAATACGATGAAATCAGTTTCTAGCTCTGTACCGTCTGCAAAGCGCATTACGTTACGAGCTTCAGTGCCTTCAGGAGCAATCTCAAGCGTGTTCTTACTTGTATGTACGTTAACGCCCATACGTTCGATTTTTTGACGAAGTTGGTTACCACCCGCTTGGTCAAGCTGCTCAGCCATTAGCTTTGGAGCAAACTCAACAACGTGCGTGGTTACACCAAGAGCTTTTAGTGCGCCTGCAGCTTCAAGACCAAGCAAACCACCACCAACAACCACACCAGATTTAGAATTCTTAGCGGTTGCTTCGATAGCTTTCAAGTCTTCGATTGTGCGGTAAACGAAACAGTCTTTACCTTCGTTACCTTTGATTGGCGGAACGAATGGGTATGAACCTGTAGCAAGGATTAGCTTGTCGTATTGAATTTCACGACCAGTACTTGAGTAAACTGTTTTCTTTTCACGGTTAACGTTAATAGCACGCTCACCGATCAGCATGTTGATGCCGTGTTTCTCGTAGAAGCCTTCTTTAACTAAAGAAAGTTCGTCCGCAGTATGGTGTGAAAAGTAAGAAGAAAGGTGTACACGATCATAGGCTACGCGAGGCTCTTCACAGAAGACTGTGATGTCCATGTTAGCAACGTCTGTCTTCTCGACTAAATCTTCGATATAGCGATGGCCGACCATCCCGTTACCGATTACGACTAGCTTCATCTTGCTCATAAGAATTCCTGAAGGTTATATATTTCTTAACTGAGCGAATAATGAATTATGAAAGAAAATGAAAATATGATGTAAATCAATTACGAAATCGAACTACCCTAAAGGGGTAGGACAAAAGAGGTAGATCTGCTGATTTATCATACGAAGTAAACGAATAACCGTAGGTTTAATAAGGTTTAGCGGGGTTTTATATACACTTTCGTGCAGTAAATAAGATGTTGTAAAGTTTCACAATAGGTTAGCAGCAACACAAGTAAATGACAATCATTTTCATTTGTGGTCATAATAAGTGTAATAACTCATGAAAGCGTTACAGGATCATGAGCAACTATGTATAAATATGAAGAATTTAATGACGCAAAAGACAGTCGCCCTTTTCCATTCCCCACTCATTCCACTCACAAACGGCGCAATTGGTTAACAGATGCTGTTGGTTGTTTAGCAAATGATAGGTTTACATAAGGAAAAGACCGGCACAAAAGTGATCTGATATAGCTTGTTCCTAGTGGTGCTACTGATTAGAGAGCATACGTGGAAGTTTGAACATAGCATGAGGGTTTAGAATTTCAGATAGCAAAAAGGCCAGCATTTCTGCTGGCCTTTCAACTTTGAATAGTGGAGGCGCCTCCCGGAGTCGAACCGAGGTCCACGGATTTGCAATCCGCTGCATAGCCACTCTGCCAAGGCGCCTTCAATAGTGTTTTAAGAGAACAACTCTTTTGATTAATACCAAGCGAGGTAATAA
>NZ_JBFRPK010000099.1:0-12995 GCF_041471965.1 Vibrio sp. 10N.261.51.A3 | reverse complement strand
TAACCGTCAAGATTTAATAAAAGTTAAACAGGAACTGAATGAAGCGGGAATTGATAATGTTGAGGCGCTTTTGGCTAAAAGACAAGAGGTTGCTGAACTCAGAAAAAGAAAAGCGACAGAGGTCAATGAGGACCTGGATGGAAAAAACGTTCGTTTAGCAGGTTATATGCTACCACTGGAGTTCGATGAACACAGAGTGACAGAATTCCTATTAGTACCATGGGTTGGGGCTTGTATTCATACGCCTCCACCTCCACCAAATCAAATGATTCACGTTACTCTTGAAGAAGGTGTAGACTTTGAAGGGCTCTATCATCCAGTATGGTTATCTGGTGAACTAAAAACCATTGCCAGTACTCAGGAACTGTTTTTAGTAGATGGCTCCGCACCAGTAGAAATGGGCTATTCAATCGAGGCTGGGCTTATTCAGAGCTATGAGTAATAATCACTCATAATCCAATCACTAATCTGTAGTTTGTCGCCACTCTATCGCCACAAAAAAATAAATTTTCTGTCGCCACTTTGTCGCCACTTGGAGATTTTCATACAAAAAAGAACCGCAAAATGCGGCTCTCAATAATTCGTATTTTCTGTAGAAACAACCATAAAGTGATATTTACGATTTCTTTTAGTTCAATAGCTTACTTAAAAAGCAACCATATGTTGATATCGCCTAAAACAACCATAAGTTGATATTTTCGTGAAAATCATTAAACATGAAACATCCCAAGGTAAGAAAATTACTTACCAAAAACAAAGTTCGAATTTTTGCTACATCTTTAGTGTCACCTATAACTTCTCTGGCCTTTCGGTTTCAGTATTCTAAGACAACTCTTTTATCTCTTGTCAATTCAATCCCAACTTAAATTCTCAACTAGCTAAAGATTTGATTTCTGATTGAATCAGTTCACACAATCGTTGCATGATAGAAATCAAACGCCTTGCCTGTACAAACAAGCCTAGAAAAATATACTCTCGAGCACGGTTAAGTAAACTATCAAACACCTCAAATTTCTTAATAATCTCTCTGTTTTCGGACTGCAATATCAAATAGCTATCAGTGCCAAACATTACTAACTGTTGTTCTATCTGTTCACAGCATTTCAATAACAGGGCTGCAGAGTTATCCATTCAACATTGCCTCTAGATACTGCAAATCTTTTTGATTTAACTGAGTTAACTCTTCTTTGAACTCAATCAGTTCCTGTAACGTTTGTGCAGTGGCTGCCTGAGTAACCTTTTGACTTTGGATCATAATTTGGATTTCAGCCATCAGTTCTTCCAAAGTACGAGTTTGTCCTTTCTGAGCAGTTTTAACTACCTGTCGAACATCACCTAACAAGCGACTATTGTTGTCAGCCATGTCATTCACTCTATCTTCAAACTCTTCATTAAGTTCAGAAAACTGCTCAGAAACCTCTTTTGTAAACTGTCTGCTATGCTCTAAAAGTATCGACTGAAGTTGCTTGTTACCTTGTTCAATTATATTTCCTTGTTCACGCATGAACTCACCATTTTCTTTGGTTTGCGCTTCAATTTGGCTAGTCAACTCAAAGATTGGCGAAAGTTTTTTGGTGATCTGCTCGAGATGGTGATCAAGTGACTGTCGTCCTAGTTTATTTTCCTGTATCAATTGTTTACTAAGCTGCTCTGCAGTTTGTGTGAATTTTTTTGCTAGCTGGTTTTGCAGTTCAATGGAATCCGCCGATTGTTGGCTATTTAATATATTGATTTTTAATATTAGATCAGAAAGTTTGTCGTCAATTATTTCTGATACAAGCATAGTATGGTTCTCTAGCTGCTTAACTACACTAATCAGTTGCTGATGAATTCTTTTATCTTGCTCAGTTTTGTCTTTTACAGCCATACAAATTTCTGTTCGCATATTTTTCGTCGTTGATTGGAATTCACTTTTATAAGCAAAAAATGCTTGTTGTTGCTCTAACTGACGCTGATGCGCTAGTTTCTGATCAAGTAAGCTGAATATGAATACCGATACTGCAGCTAATCCAACAAGTCCGTACCCATATACAACGTATTGATTGTGGATAAACATAATGAATAAGAAAGCTAAAATAGAAGCTACCGTAATCGCTTTAAAGACTGATGACATATTATTTTTTACCTATAGATTTTAAATAGATAATCTGATTAGTTAAGAAATCGAGAGTAATAGATTCACACTGATGCTGATAGAAATCTATCAGTAAGTCAGTAAACTCCTTTTTATCCCTCTGAATTGTTTCAATAAACTCAAGGTGTGTTAGCTTATTAATATTACCAAATGATACATCGCTCCCAATACTGCGTATACTTCCAATACACTTCAACTTTGTACTTTTTACCAGCTTACAGTAAGCATCCAGTGGCAAACTGTAACCTACCTTTTTAAAGTTATTTAAGAAGGGCATTGTCGAACCATCAAAAAATTCTTCGCTTATGTGAGTGCAGTAATTATCTAACACGTTCATTGCAGCTTGTGATAAGTACTCATGATACTTCTTTTGATTTGAGATACTTTGTAAACCGTGCTGTGAAAATATCTTGTCAAGACTGCTGGGTGAGATATAGTCTTCAACAAAGTCTTCAATACAAAAGTCATAGGTCGTACGAAAAATCACATCGTCTGATACGAAATCCTCCATTTGTTCAACTTGGTGCTGTATATATTCTCTCTGTCTTTGGAGATAGCTTTTTCGATGGTTAAATCTGGCTTTGAAATACTGCTTTAAATTTGAACTATCACCGACTTCTACAACGTCACCAGCTAAAATATCTTTAGAGTACGCACCAGATAAATCCTGTTCCGACATATCAAGGTCCGAGGAAGCGGTATCTGGTCCTTCTAAAAGCATTAGCTGAACATTCGGAATATGTCGCCGTGCGATCAGCCAATTTGTTAATCCGTTAATAATACTCTTATTAGTCAGCTCCCCATAAGGAAAGGCATCACACCAGAGTATTCCATATAAATGCTTTAGCCAGCGCATATCATCCCTTAGAAATGGATTAGAATGATGTTCGACTAAGAAGCTTTTTGTCTTAAACTGAGGTGGGATAACAAACACAAAACCCAATGGCAGGTTGCGGTTACCTACTGAAAGATAGATCACCTCCCCTTTTTCAACAGAGTTGCTACCCTCTCTCAAGTTCAAAAGTCCTTCATTCGTTTCAACGTACGCGATATCTTCATCATGGTTAAACAAAATGTAGGTTTTTTTACTGCCATTATCTAAGTAGCTAACCGGCATAAAATCCTGCACCGCATCTCTCAGCAATGAGCGAAAGATGCGGTAAGTCTCATGAGTTGGTAAGCCCAAGACAAATACACTTTGATAGTTCAGCAGTGTTTGCTTGAGGTTAAGCATTTAACGAATCCAGCTTTTCAGCTAATTGAGTAACCTGAAATAGCTTCTGCTCTTTTTCTTGCTGAGAAAGTTGCAAATTACTCTTAAGTTCTGCTATTTGATCTGCTAATTCTCTGACCATGGATTCGCTGTCCATCATGACGCTTAGTGATAGCTTAACCATAAACTGTTCAATAAGTTCATCTGAAGCGGTTTTAACCGATTCAATATAAGAACTCATTGAGTTATTCATCTGTCGACAATAGAATTCACAAGACAAATTTCTTTGCTGCTCTTTTTGCTGTTGCTTTTGATTTTCAGCCAAAGCCTGAAGCTCTGCCTCCAGTTCAGATCTACGCTGTAACAACAGCTCTTTCTTTTTCTGTCCGTAAGCTATTTTCTCGTTGAGCAATCCCATATCGCTCATTTTTTTCAACTGCCTTTGGACTTTACTTTGTACCTCATGCTCAGCTTTGGCACGCAGCTCTTCAAACTGACGCCTGTGATTCTCGTCAATACGAGAGCTTGGTGGCTCATCGAAATTCTCTCCGAGCTTTCGCATCCAGAACTCGGCTTCCAGTAACTGAAGCGAATTCAAAGCAACCTGCCCTAAGTTCTGCTCCTTTTCATCACTTGAATTGGCTAGCTTAGCCGCACTTTGTTGGGATTTTTCCTTTAGCTTTCTATAGTTACTGACATGCTTTTGAGCAATTGGCTTGTATTTATCAACTGCCGATTTAGCAGTTTTAATGACCGTTGTCGCTTTCTTTACTGCTTTCGTGGCTTTAATTGCTGTTTGAGTTGCATCAATCGTTTTTTTTGTGGTTTTCGCTGCATCAATAGCTTTTTTACCATTCGTCACCGCCTTTACTGGCCCAGCAGGGGTTGGAATAAACATCACCGCAAGATCAACCGCCTGCCCCAGCATACTAAACGTTTTTGAAAACGAAGAGTCGCCTGGATTAGTGATATATTGAGGGGCATATGACAATTGATTAACTGTTTCCTTCGAGACTTCCGCTTCAAGTGAAATAGCGCCAAGCTCACTGCTAGCCGAGCGCATATCTTCGGTCAACTGAGATACTGAATTGTTAAGCTCAATTTCTTCAGCATCCATACTGTTAAGCTGGCGAGATATTGCGAGTAAAACCTCATCAGAGTTACTAACCACTTCATCAAGTGTTGGTGTGTTCATCTCAACGGAAAATCCTTCAGCCGATAAGCGCCCGCCTACCAAACCGAGTGCTGACAGCTGCTCATTCTGCTGGCGATAAATAGATTCCACAGATATCGTCAATCGCTCAGACACTCTGGTATTAATATTTAAAGCCAGTTCTTTAACACTCTGATCAGAATATTCTCTAACTTTTGTCGGAGAATCTATCCAAATGGCTGTTGAGAGTGTTTTTCGGTAGTCATCAACTGCCTGAACTTTTAATCGCTCAAGCTCTCGCCCAATATCCCTTTTAACTAAAGAGAACTCATGCTCTAGGCTTTCTTTTAACAACATGCCATCTTTTTTCTGCAAAGCTAGCTCTGTTTCCAGTTGCTTGACATCGGACTCAAACTGTTCAGGATCACCTTGATACTCAAACTCTATCAACTGGATTGTCTTATCCAACTGGGTTTGAAAATCAGCCGTTAGTTTACGCATGTTATTTGAGACAGCTCTTTCTAAGGACAATCGAACATCATCAGCGAAATAGCCTTTCAACCATTGCTGCAAGCTTTTAAAGTTTTCCTGCCAACGCGGTTGCTCCAATTTGTTAGATATAGCAAAGTAGTGCTGACTAGTATCAACCACTTGCTCGAGAATTTGGCAATCTTCAGCTACAACGCTCTCAACGGATTCTTCACACTCGTTAATCTCATCCATTCTGGTACGAACAAATAAAACATCCAGACCAAACTTACTAATACGTTCTAGGAAGTTAAGGTCAGATATTGAAGGTTGATTACCACTTACATATAAGAATGCTTGAGCAGCAGGCAGAAACTCGTACGTCATCGCCTCATGAGCACTATGAAGTGTGTTTATTCCCGGAGTATCTACGAGCACCAGTCCATCCTCTAGCAACGGACTATTAAGTTCGATATCCAGTGAGCTAATATCGTCAATATTTAACTCAGGAAGCTGAATACTTAATTCACCACGACTGATACTTTGTTGGCTAAGGCACTTAGCCATTGAAATATCCAGCACTAATTCTTGATTGTTATTAAGCTTAATCAGTAACTTATCTTGCTCACCAAAACGAATAGTTGTTAAGAACGAAGTTGTTTCTGTCGTTAGGGTTGGGAGTATGTCTCTTCCCAACAAATTGTTGATAAAATGTGATTTACCAGCAGAAAACTGCCCAACTACTGGCAGATAAAACTGTTTGTTCTCTATGCTGGATTGTAAGTTCTCAAGCTGCATTCGTGTCTGAGGAGCAGCGTCAATATCAATGGCAACCGACTCCAAAGTCTGCATCGATTCAATTAGCGCATGATTCATACTAGGCTCCCACAAACACTTCTGAAATGTTTCTTTGTTCTATGACATCTACAGCCTGCTCTTCCAGATCACACTGAACACCAATTGCAGCAATTAGAATCTCTGAAATCTGCTCATTCTTCTGTTCGCATTTTTCTATGAGTTGCTCTTTTTCACTGATACTACCTTCAAGATCCATTTTCTTAAGCTCTAGTTCTTGCTTCTTTCTTAATAATTTGTCGGAAAGGCTGCTCTCCAAACTATGTGATAGCAATGGAATCAATGACTTTTCCTGAGAGCGTAAACGGCTAGAAATTTCACTTAACGCCTCACTGCGTATGGAGTCAATTCTCTCTTCTATATCTTCCTGTATTTTCTTTAATTGTGTTTTAAAGTGACGCTTCTGTGTAGCATTAAACTCCTCAGTTAAGGAACGTTTTTGATCTTCCAATCTCTTAAGCTTGTTATTTGTTTCCTTAGAGGCTAAATGTGATGCCTCTATGTCCTGATATTCAATACCACTCAACTCAGCAGTTACCTCTGCAATATCTGAATCATATCGCTTCTCAACAGATTGTTTATGTTGTTGAAAGTTTTTTATTCGAGCATCATCTTTAGTAATCTTAGTTTTTCTAACAATTTTTTTGCCGAACAGCCAGCTCCACCCTTTGCCTATAACACCGTCACGAGACTCTCGGTCTATGTCTTCACTTTCGACTCTATCAACAGTTGGCGCTGGCCCCATTCCAGCTAGCTCTGAATGCTTCTGATCCATCAGCGTACGTTTACGCTCTTCCAGTGACTCTTTTTTATGCGTAAGCCTGATTGCAGACTTTTCTTCTAACTCTGACGAGTTTAAACGTTGTTCTAATTTTTCAATTTCGTCTTCTAAGTCAGTCCGTCGTTTATCTACTTCTGCATAGTCTAATGACAAGGTGTATTGACCTATTTCATCACTTTTGCCAAGTTCGACAGGCTGTGCCAATTTGGATAGTTCCTCATTTATTCCCTCCAGCTCAATATCCGCAATAGATTGGATATTCCCTTCAAGCTCTGCTTGAAATGATAAAGCAAACAACGCCAGGCTGCTGTTCACATCGTCTTCTAGGCGAGAGATAAAGCGTTTCAAACTTGTTTCTGCATCATCATCCATTAACAACCTGTCATGATCTATGATGAAGTCACTATCAAATTTATCCATGTAGCGTTCACGAATTGATTCTAATGTACCTGTCATCGTATTTTCTGCCGCAATACGCGACTGACGAACTTGACGTTTAATTGTTCTTTTGTTGTTTTCAACCGTTTCACCAATTTTTTCTAGCTGTTGTTCTAACGCACTTATTTGGGCTAATACCTCGCCTTTACTGTGACTTTCTTGTAGTTCACTGATCAATTGGCTGTTTGCCTTGCGCGTGTTTTCAAGTAGTTTGATCACACGATTAACTGGCTCTAAAAGTTCAGAACGTGCTTTTTCTCCTTGGGTGAGAAAACGCCATAAGCGCTCTTCAAATTCCAATAGGCGTGACTTTTCAAAAAGAGCCTGCTTTTGCTCTGCGTTATAGTCTCGCTCAACTATCTTTTTATCGCTGCGGGCGACAAGGGCATCCTGCGCTGAAATAGGCCAGATCTCAGGTACCGATTGGGCATGTGGAAATTTACTCTGATAACTTTCAGTCAATATCTTAAGCACTGATTCAATTGACTCCTCATTTAAGTTAATAGTGTCAATTTTATTTAGCACCAACAGAATTGTACCCACTTCTCCTTTCAAGCGATCTAAAAACTCGAAATCGCTGTTCTTACCAGGTTGTTCTGCGTTAAATAAAAAGATACACGCATGAGATTTTTTAATCTGCTCTTCGGTTATTTTACGGTGACCTTCCCTTACCCCATTTAACCCTGGACTATCGACTAAAATCACGTCGTTTTGCAAGAAATCCGAATCTAAAAACAAATCAACTTGTTGAATGGAACTCGCTACCTCTTCACCTTTGGTCGTTGCAAATTTTTCTACATTATCAAATGAAGCCTCTGCGAAACTCTGGGTAGTACCATCGTTATAAATAACACGTAGCCCTTCATCGGGTTCAGCTTTACCACTATGTTTTAGGAAGTTCACTGTTGCCGTTGTTTCGCCACTAAACGAAGGTAAATACTTATCCCCCATCATTGAATTAAGAAAGGTTGATTTTCCTGCACTAAACTCACCAACAACAACGATAGAAAATTCGCCGTTTTCTACCTGGCGATATAACTCTTCGAACGCATGTTCATTTTCAACATCATCGGTGTTCTGATAGAACTGACATGTTCTTTCAAGCAGCGTCAATACCCCTGCTTTTTTCTCATCATATTGTTTTTTATAATCCATTATTAAAACACCTTAATTTTTACAATACTCTTCTTTTATTGCGCTTATTTCTGTTGCTGCATTTTTTAGAAGCGGTAGTTCAAGATTCTTAGATTGCCCATCAAGCAATTCCAGCTTTTGTCTATAAAGTGCAAATTTTTGCTTATGGTACTGATAGAGCTTATCTGACACCGACGAAAGCTCATTTTTAATCGTGGATTTTATAATCTTATTTAGTGAACCAATAGCCTCAACCTTCAAGTTTGTTTCTACCTTCTGACAAAGCTCATTTCTTTTCTCTCTAGTGACCTGCTGACGGTGGTTTCTTAGCTTTGATTCGATATGTTGATTCATCTCTAAAATACGCTTTTCGTGTCTTTCGATCTTTTTCTCTAAGCGCTCTTGACCCAATTTTGATATATCCATCGAGGAATTAGCTTCATTCAACTGACTTTGAAGGCGATTTTTCTTCATGTTGAGCGTACTAATTTGAGCTGTGTACAGATTGCGAATCTCATCCAGATCACGATCATACCGCTGTTGCTCACTTCTATCCGCTGCTCGATAGGTTTCTCTTTTTTCAGAAAAGAAGTCCAGAACTCCACCTAAAAGGCCACCGCGCTCAACTGTTCTGCTTCTGGTGATATACTCAACGCCTGGCCGTTTACCTAGACGCTGAATCTTTGTATCTCTTTTGTTTTTAGTGCTGCGCGTATTGGTATTGTTATTGACTAATTCTGTTTGAATTTTTTCCTGTAACTTAGCAAGTGTTTGTTGATTATCCGTGTTTGCTTTTAGACCGAATTCTAAATTGGTTAGATTTCCCTTTTCGTTATTCAGCTTTGCACGATCTTGACTGACAATGTTGATATCAAGCTCAAAGGTTAATCCACTTACCTTATGTGATTTTTGATAGTCAATGGCTACCTCAGAGGTAAAACGATCTGTTTCTAGAATTCCGATCTCATAAACATCTTCGATATTACTTTGTAGTAACCTCTGTATAACGGTGCGCATCTTCATAATGCCTTGGTCAATTTTTTTCCCATAGGTATTATGAATTACACTTGCTTGCAATTGATCCAAATCTTCACTTTGAATATAGTTTCGCAATTCTTCATTTAGTCTGATTAACTCATCTTTTAGATAATGAAGCGTATGATTTTCTAAATCTGTAGAGCGCGAATTCAGGTAGGCCTTTATCTTGTTCCAGCTTTTATTCTTCCGGTCTTCCAAATTCTCAAGATACTGGGATATCCGTCCATCACTTCCCATCCTATGTTGCTGTTCAATACAGGCTATCTCTTGGCGTAAATTATCCTCTATATCATTGATAGCGGAGGTCAGTCCCTTGAGTGCAACATCCTTAATATCATACTCACTGTGATGTTCGACGTAATCCTGTAACCTTTGCTCAAATACATCAAACCGTGAACCACTCCGTAAGCTGTTACGTTCAGCGTCTGTTAGCTCAGTTAGATCTGAGCTATACAGTTTTTTGAAGGAAGTATCCTTATGTACTAATGCCTTTAGTGCTGAGATAGCAAAAGTTTCGCATTTTTGTCCTTCAAAGAAATGGCTCGAAAAGTGCGTTGATATTTGGTCATGAAAATCTGCAAGGACCTTATCAACACTTTCCCCCTCTAGCTCGTTTACCGAATCTATATGATTCAATAGATAGAAAATTCGACTTTGATGCTTTGAAAGCAATTTTAAGAACTCTAGGTCGGTTTCGGTCAACGCTCTCAAATGGAACAAAAAGATGCTTGCGTGAGCTCCCTCAACTTCAGCAAGAGTGATAGAGCGATGTCCATCAGCAGTCCCATTTAATCCTGGGGTATCAACGAGCACTACTGGCGTTTCGATATTCAAAAAATGAGTATATACATGAACACTTTGAATCTCGTCGACAACACTGAATTGACTCGAAAAGCTGGTTACATACTCTTTCAGGGCTTTTTGATCATCCGAAATATCAAGTGTTAATGGATCCCGAGCATCAACAAACTCAATCGTCACCTTCCCACACTTCGGATTACTTTTCGGTACGTTATGGATATATGTAATGGTTGCTGTGGTTTCCGAACGCGCATGCGGAAGCAAGTCATATCCTATTAATGCGTTAATAAATGTTGATTTACCAGTACTAAACTCACCAACGACAGCTATTCTGAACTCTTCAGCCTCTAATAGTTGTTTTATTCCATCTAGTTGAGCCTGAAAAGGTGATACACCGTAAGTTTTCTTACATAATGTTTCTAGTGAACATAAGGCTGTTCGTATTCTATTTATTTCACTTTGATTGGGCTTTTTACTCACTATTACTCCCTAATGAGCAGCATTAACTACTTCTTAATTTCGCTGTACACTGCAATATTAATGAAACTAATGCTTTTCGCACATCATTCTTCGAGATACATGTAATAACAGGCACCTCGCAGTCACAGCTTGCTCTTCTGAAAAACACGGCTCTACAGCTCTGATAGTTTGCTATCCGTAACCGAAACTAACTCTCTAAAGAACCTGATGCACTTGTCCAGCTCTTCGCGCTTGACGATATGAGCTTCGGTTCTATTGGTTTGAGCGCGATGAACAGCCTCACCTCGTTTTTTTAACCATTTATTGAGTTGTGATCTAGCTTCATCAGCGGTTTGAAAATTGTTCCAAACCCACGCTTCGGTGACATCAATACCGAAGAACTCAGCAAAAAGTGCTTTGGTCTTTTTTGAACCAGGGTTGTTAAAGTACTTAAGATGCTCATCAAGTCGGTTCTCAACAATTCTTCCAAGCTGTGAACCTATAACAACACCATATTTCGCATCAACAAGCTCTTTTGCTATGTCTTCGACATAGGTTTCCCATGCAGTGAGAGTCATTATCAATGTAGCTCTCTTAAGCACCTCTGGAGGTTGGGAGTTGGAGTTGCATCCGTTTAACTGGTCGTAACACTCTAACAATTGCTCTGCGTCTGAGATCGCATATTCAAAATTGGCTTTCGCTTCTGACATCCTTGGCCCTAATTATCATGGTTATATGCATATAATGGAATTTACCATATTTAGGCTTAAATCATGATAACTAGCTTCGATAAAATTGAGTTACTTCAATAGGCTAGTGAGCCTTGGTTTGCTAATAACGCTGACAGCCATCGCTAACAAGGAGCTAATGTTTTAAATCACCCCATTCCGAAACGTAATGCATCGGACCGCAAATTTTGTTCATTGGTGTGCAGTGAGAGTTACTTATTTGAATACCGTGTACTTGTAACCCATTATTTCCCCTTCGGTTGCTAATTTTTCTACTTAATTCCGAAGGTACTGGAAAATCACCATCGCTCACCAGCAAGATATCAGTTTTGTACCACTCCTCTTCAAAACCCCACATATTTAGAAGCTTTGTAGAGCACCCGTTACACGGGGAAATTTCAACCTACGCTAAATCAGGCTTTGTTTGAAGTTAACTAGCTCCTGAATACTGCTAGTATGTGGATTATATATCCACTCCAAATCAAACTGCGTCTTAGACCGTTGGTACATAAAGCAATCACCGATGACTAGTGAATTAAATTTATTCCCTTGTCCTCTCTGCTCTTCAATACTCTTCATAACGTTTTTTGGTAGTTCACTCATGATGAAATCAGAGATAACCAAAACATCAGCGTTTTCATAAAACTCACTCTTCATTAACTCAGTAGCATGACGGAGTGCTGGAGCAACATCTGTTCCGCCATGAAAAGAGGAACTCAAAAACTTAATCAAAGATTCCAGCCCTTTTTTACCCGTCAAATCAAAAGTCACAATAGATGTTGAGAAGTTAATTAGATAGCAATTTCGGTCCTGCTTTCTAGCTACAGAAGACAAGTACAAGGCCATAGCTTTGGCTATGTGTTCAGGTGCACCGTACATTGAACCACTCGTATCTATGCATAAAATCATAGGTCCTAAATTCGAATCCTCTTCAACAGATTCATCTACGAGGACACTCTCCTCCTGATCTATTTCTGTAATGCCCTGCATTTCAAAACTCAATAGGCGTGATTCCAGATATTTAAGGTCAAAAAGAACTGATGTTTCAGGATCCGAAAGAAGTGCCAATTCAGAGGGTAGCGCGTGCTCAATATCCTTCCCTTGAACCACACCTACAATCTCTTCCTTTGAATTGATATCAACAACTGGTTGTTTGAATGCTACCGACTTCAATACTTTTTCAATTTTAGTTGATGATTCAATTTGCCTTACTTTCCCTAAAAGCTCAGATACCTTTTTGGCACCTTCGTTGTTTTTGAGGTAATCCGCCCATCTCTTTAGCGCTTCTATACTTCCACTTTTTAATTCAACATCAGATAAATCAAGGTACATTCCTGGCTCAAGACCTAAACTCTCTAAGCTATACATCAACTCTTCCAGTAAATTAAGCCATTCACTAATCTGTTTATAAAATTCTTCACGCTTTCTGGACAGAGTTTCGAAGTACCACTCAGATGCAGATTTATCCAGCTTCTTCTGCCAATCTAACAACAGGAGACTTCTAGCTGTATCATTAGGCTTTTTCTCTAACAACTCTTTGTGCCAAAAGGAAGAATCAACGTGATATTTAGCCTTCTTACAAAATGAGATGTAGTTTTTTAGTAATCCATCAATATCTTGATTATTCGTCCATATTTTTAGATTCGCTTGATCATCGAAAAAAGGGTTATCCACTTCTAATGACCGTTCAACACCTTCTTTCCAAGCACTGACTTTGGCTTCTACCTTAGATGACAACTCATCTAAATTACCCAGCAATAAACTTTTTTCACTTGCCCTATCTGGCAGGGTAG
>NZ_JBFRPK010000098.1:0-93814 GCF_041471965.1 Vibrio sp. 10N.261.51.A3 | reverse complement strand
ACCGAAGTAAACATGTAATTCTAAAGCTATTACCCCTCTCTTCTTAAATAAATAGGAACAGAATGGTAATGAATTGACTGTGCCGAATAACCAAAGTTATTCGTATTGGTCACTCAGCTCATTGAAATCAATTTTGTTACCGAAGTAACTGCCATTCCTAAGAATGACGTTTTGATATTCATCAACGAGTGCCCACACAGATTGATAGGTTTAAATTGTTAAAGAGCTTTGCTTATCGAAACTTTCTTTTTACAAAGAAACCCTTGAAAGCGGACGTGAATTCTAGCTATTTAATCTTAAGTGTCAAACACTTTTTAAAATTAATTTGTTTCGAACTTTCCGTCTTACTGATTACCGCTGAAGCCTTGTGGCGTCTGCCGTGTCAGTGAGGCGGCATTATAGAGATCATCGTAAACATGGCAACCCCTTTTTTGATAAAAATTCAAAAAAGTTGCTTAAGTGTCTACTTTTACGTCAAAAGCGTCTTTCACAGGTCAAAGCTCATACAATAATGGGTGTATTACTTAAAACTTTGCGATTAGATCTTTCGAAAAAGCCTCTATATCTAGCTCAATGCTCCATTTCTCACTCACTTCTAGGATGTTATCTAGCGATTGCTGAACTGTTTTTATCGTCAATGTGTTGTTGTCTAGGTCGTATACCTGTTTTTGCGTGGTGTAATAGAAATAAAGGATGGTCAGCGCGTCTCGGTCGCCTTGCTCAGCTTTGGGTTGAATACGCTTGAGCTTACGATAGATTTGATTATGGATTTGTTTAAGGTTCCATACATAAAGCGCTTCTTTGAAGTAATCATGCCCTTTCACACGGCTCGCGATAAATGCATTCAATGCGACTGATAAGATCACACCTAATACGTTCAAGTGGAAATTACCTGTCGATTCGCCTGCGATTGATTGCCCTGAACCGAATAGCTCGATCAGTATGGTTCCGAATACAATGGCGAACACTGCGAGTGACCCAACCAACGAAACCAACAGCAGGTTCATCTTCTTTCTATATTCTTCTTTATTGATCTTCTGTAACTTCATCGACTACTTCCTTATGTAAGTCACCTAATAATTTGCGCATACTATCTACGTAAACATTGGGTCGCTTCAACCCTTACCATCTTGTAATGTGGTCATTCTCTATTTAATACGCAGAGTTCTTCTGGTTGGCGCTATACGCAACTCTATTTGACTTCATTAATAGAAAAGAGTTACATACCGCCTCAATTTTGGTTATTCATCAATTCATGTTGATAAAGCCCGTTTCGCTTTATCACATACTGACAAGGTACATTCCATGCGTTCATTTGTATTACGCGCTCGCGCAGCCCCTACAGAGAGCAAACTTATCTTAGAAGGTGTTGGGCAAGATGCTCATACTGAGATTCTGGCTCATACTCTGATGAACACGATCTTCGTTGCTCAATCTCACCGTGAGAATGTCACCGTACACCTTGTATTAGAAAGTACTAAAGACTTTTCACGTACGATCACTTTCGATTCAAATGAGATCACCAACATTGGTGGCTTTCATGAATCGGCATTGTTATCAGCGGTAGTAAGAGCGGTTGATGCTTCTCAAGGTATGACCAAAGAGCAGACTCGTCAGGTTGAACCAGGAATCGTCGTTCGCACTATGAGCTTTGAAAAACTAGTCAAAGAACTGGCTGAAGACCACCAGCTATACATGATGGATAAGAAAGGTGACTTTATCCGTGATGCAGAGATTGCTGAAAACCCATGTTTCCTTCTTACTGATCACATCCCTATGCCGAAGAAAAGCTACAACAGCTTAAAGCGCTTAGGGACAGAAAAAATCAGCTTAGGCCCGAACATGCTGTTTGCTTCTCAGTGCGTTGTATTGATCAATAATGAGCTGGATATTCGCGGTTTCTAGCCCCCGGACTGATAAGCTAAACAAAAAAGAGCTCAACTAAGTGAGCTCTTTTATTATCTATCTCTTGGTATCGAGGGTGTTATCTCATAATCAAGCCTGATTAACCAAAGATGAAGCTGTATAGGAAGCCTGCACCCATCGCCATGCTTAGGATAACGAATAGGAATGCTGCAATCATTTGGTTATTGAAGATTGATTTAAGCAGGATAACTTCCGTCAAACTTGCACCTGCACTACCAATGATCAATGCCATTACTGAACCCAACGCCATACCTTTCTGTACTAGAGCTGCACTTAATGGGATTACCGCTTCAGCACGAATGTACAGTGGAATACCAATCACGGCAGCTACTGGAATCGCATACCACATACCTTCACCAGCGTACTGTGCAATTAGGTCTGTAGGAATGAAGCCGTAGATGAATGAACCAATCGCGATACCCATCATTAGGTAAGGGAAAACTTGTTTGAAGTCTTTCCAAGTTGAGAACCAAATTCTCATCCAACGACTAGGTTCTTTCTTCTCTACGATTTCAGCTGTTGCGCTTCCATCCGCTGAACAGCATGAAACCGTTACTTGTGGCTCTTCTTTTTTAGAATCGCAGCAAGATGTCTCTTTCGCCATTACGGGTGCAGGTTCGCCACATGCACTTGTACCACATGAAGATTCTGCTTTAACCGGTGCTGCTTTCTTAGGAGCAGAGTCACCACAGCTAGTGCCACAGCTTGAAGCTGAACCTGTTGATTCATACGCTTCAGGTTTTACGTAACGCTCAAAGCCAAGCTTCTCAAGTGCGTAACCAGCCACTACAGACACCGTCATTGCTACAAGGAAGTAGAACACAGCAACTTGCCAACCGAAGGTAATCACAAACAAACCAATGATCACTGGGTTCAATAGTGGGCTACCAAATAGGAACACCATCATTGGACCGAAACCCGCTCTTGCACGCAGCAATCCTTTTAAGAAAGGAATGGTCGAACATGAACAGAAAGGTGTAATTGCACCCAGTAGTGCTGCTACTACATAACCCTTACCATTACGTGAGCTCAGGATAGATTGAATCTTTTCTGGTGTAAGGAACTCTTGAAGAATCCCAACAATGTAGCTGATCGCTAAGAAAAGGATAATTAGCTCTACTGCTAAGAAAGCGAACATATCAAGTGCGTCTTTCAGCATTGTTAACATTTCATTGCTCATAATTAACTCTAAACTGGATTGAAGGTCGGGCTCTATGAGAAAAGTAACCAACCCTTAATTTCGAATATTCTCGAATTATAGAAATAAACAGCTCCAGAACAAGCATTATTTCGATAAAAATCGAAATGATTTTCGAAAACACAGTTTTTCAATAACTTACACAGACACCGTTTTTAAATTTGAATTCGACATACATTTCGACTAACATCGAAATTAAATCTTGAGGAGTTAATATGAACTTAGAAGTCGTTGCGAAAGCACTTAAAGAGTTGGGGCACCCTATTCGCCTAACCATTTATAAGAGTGTCGTTAAAGCTGGCTACCAAGGCATTGCAGTTGGCGGCCTACAAGAAGAGCTAGGCATTCCCGGTTCTACCTTGTCTCACCACATATCAAGCTTGGCGTCTGCGGGCCTAATCAGCCAAAGACGAGAAGGAAGAACTCTATTCTGCGTGGCGGAGTATGAGTGCCTAGAAGATGTGATTGATTTCTTACAAGATGAATGTTGCGTAAATGAACAGTGCAACTAATGCACCTTTGAAGCTCGAACAAGTCTGGGCCGAGTATCAGCAAGCATTAAAGTCATTCCTGCATTCAAAGGTCAACAACTCTGCGGATGTAGACGACTTGCTCCAAGATATCTTGATTAAGACCTATCAGAACTTAGATAAGGTACAAGATGCTAGCAGTGTTAAGGCTTGGCTGTTCCAGTTAGCCAACAACACCATTATCGACTTCTACCGTAAGCATGCACGCCAACAACGTGATAGCCAAATTGATGCTGAAGATCTGTGGTTTACCGATTTAGACCACGACTCTGAATTTAAGCAGAAACTTTCATTGTGTATTGAACCTTTTATTCAGGCATTGCCAGAACAAAGTTCATCGCTACTGCTTGCGGTCGACATCAAAGGCCAAAGCCAAAAAGAGATCGCAGAAGCGCAGAACGTCAGCTATTCAACGGTTAAATCCCGCGTGCAAAAAAGCCGTGCTGATCTTAAGAACCTGTTTGAAGAGTGTTGTAACTTGTCCCTTGATCAACAAGGCAATGTGATTGATTGCGAGCTTAAGCCGAACGCCAGCTGCGGCAAGTGTTAATCGTTACATCGAATCCGTTATTTCAATAGAACAAAGCCAGCAATTAATGCTGGCTTTGTTGTTTTCATAATCTGCAAATCACTCTTTACTTAAGCAAATCTAGAGCTTGAGCGAACCGAACTATGCTGCTTCCGCTTTTACCACAGGTTGATAGCGCCCCGGTTTATGATTCATTGCTAGAATCAAGTTGGTGACTATCGCACCAAGCACAGACAGAAGAACCAATGACACATCAACAATGAACAGAGAAAGCACAACAATCGTGCAGTCTAATGCCATCTGAACCTTACCTGCTCGAATTCCAAAACGTTCTTGTAAGAACAACGCCAGAATGTTGAAGCCACCTAAGCTCATCTTGTGACGGAAAATCACCAGCATGCCGGTACCAATCAAGCCACCACCAAGTAAAGCTGCATACAATGCATGAATTTCGGCAATTTGAATCACGTGATACAAGTGATCCACGGCGAACGAAACAATCGAAACCGCGATAAACGTATTGATTGTGAAGCGCCAGCCCATACGAGCAACCGACAAAATATAGAAAGGTAAGTTAAGTGCGAAGAATACTTGGCCAAAGCTCAAATCTGTTACTTTGGTAATGAAGATCGCTAGACCAGCCGTGCCCCCGGTGAGCAAACCGACTTGGTTGAAAAAGATAACGCCGAGTGAAACCAATGCGCTACCTAAGATCAGTGCCAGTAAGTTTTCGCGAAGATTATGATCTTTATCCATGTGAATGACTCTCCCTGAATCTTTTAACATCGCGTTTCAGTAGTCTTGAAACGATTTATGCCCAAATTTACGATGTTTGACAGATAAGTCGAGTGAACGAGCAATGTTGCTTAGTGATTAGTTTGTATATTAGTTTTTACAGCTTTGTGAAACTTTAAATTAAACAGCTAGTTATAAGCCTTAATTTAGACTTTCATTCTTAATTAGATACTTGTTTCTATTAACTAACGAGCTTCAAGTTTTCTTATTTATTGAGCGCGTTTTATACCAATTCCAATCAAGCGACAATCTATGCATAAAACGCATAGACTACATCACAAATGGTCATTTGATACATACCCGACTCATCACTATGATGCGCGACTTCTTACAACATTGAGCGCATGTCAACACCGTATGTTTTCACAATCTCTTTTTGCCCAACTTGCCAGAATGACGTTATTCCTCGTCATTAGTTTGGTTATTGTGCATCACAGTCAGCCATTGATTGATATCTTGGCTCAGCATGCCGTAAGCAGTGGTTGCCACCAGCAGTCAGGGCATGATCATTCTGGGCACGAGCATCACCATGAGATGACTGACCAACACATGTCAGCGCAAGACCACTCACATCACCACCATTAATTTAAGAGTATTAGAATGAGCATTTTCCGTTTTCCTTTACTGGTATGGCTAGGGATAGGCACACTTATTATCAGTCTAGGGATCAGACAATCATTCGGCATTTTCATGATGCCAATTTCAGAGCATTTCGGCACGGGTCGAGAGTTTTTCAGCTTCTCTATTGCTCTACAAAACTTATTGTTCGGTGTGTTCCAACCTTTTGTTGGTATGGCCGCTGACAAATGGGGAGCAAGACGCATCATTATTGCTGGCGCATGTGCTTACGGTTTGGGTTTACTTCTTACCTCAATTTCTACCGAATCGAGCATGCTTTACGTTTCGTTAGGCGCACTGGTTGGTCTTGGCTTGAGTGCGACAAGTTACGTGATCGTGCTTGGCGCAGTAGCGAAAGTTGTACCAGCAGAGCACGCGGCTAAGGCGTTTGGCTTAACCACGGCTGCAGGTTCATTTGGTATGTTCGCGGTAATTCCGGGCGCACAATACATGCTGAATGAATTTGACTGGCAGAGTGCGATGCAAGTGTTTGGCGTACTGTGTTGTTTGATGATCTCTTTTGCGCTGTTCATGCGAGCGCCTAAAGCAGCCTCAAACAAACAAGCGCAAGCTGAAGAGAACCAAACACTCAAAGAATCGTTGTCTGAAGCGTTTGCTCACAAAGGTTACTGGTTGATTCACGCGGGCTTCTTCGTGTGCGGTTTCCACGTAATGTTTATCGCAACGCACTTACCGAGCTATTTAGCAGATAAAGACCTACCCGCGAGCAGCGCTGCGATGGCACTGGCTTACGTTGGCATCTTCAACATCTTTGGGTCTTACTTCTGGGGTGTAATGGGCGACAAGTTCAGCAAACGCCACGTTATGTCTGCACTGTACTTAGTGCGTACTGTGGTTATCGGTGCGTTTGTGACTCTGCCTGTGACTGAATCAACCGCGGCTATCTTCGGTGCGGCCATTGGATTCTGTTGGTTGGGTACAGTTCCGCTAACGTCTGGTTTAGTTCGTCAGATCTTCGGTGCCCGTTACCTATCAACGTTGTACGGCTTGGTATTCTTTACTCACCAAGTGGGTAGCTTCTTAGGCGCTTGGGTGGGTGGTCGTATTTACGATTACTACGGTTCTTACGAGCCAATCTGGTGGTCAACGGTGGTGCTGGCATTTGCAGCAGCACTTATCCATTTACCAATCAATGACAAGCCCATTGAGCGACTGAAATTGGCAATGGCTTAACGTTTTATGCTGACTCCCCCACTAGCGTAAACAAGTCGTTCCAATAAAGCGAGTGAGTATTGAAAGGAAGCATCCTGAGATACTCACTCGCTTTTTTGTTGGTCGTTATAGTAGAAATTATAACTAGCGAAACTGGCATAAAGCTCACTGAATAATAAGACTATTATTTTAGTTTTCATTTATAGTATCCACCCGCTCCTTTAAAACTAATCCGCAGGCTTATGGAATACATAGATCAGACTGTCCTTATCGCAATGACACTCATTTTTGTCGGCTCGTTTGTGCAAACCGCAATCGGCTTTGGTTTGGCCATTGTTGCAGCCCCACTGCTGTTTTTGGTCTCTCCAGATTATGTGCCTGCGCCTATCTGTTTGATCGGTCTGTTTATCTCGTTATTCAACGCTTTTAAACATAGAGCAAATATCTCTATTGGCGGATTAAAAATCGCATTGCTGGGCCGTATTCCTGGGTCACTGGCAGGTGGTGCTTTGTTGGTGATGGTTTCAACGAGCGTGTTATCACTATGGTTGGGCTTATTGGTAGTATTTGCCGTGATTGTTAGCCTACTGCCCTTTAGACTCGAACCAACCCCAACTAAGATGGGTATTGCAGGGTTCTTCTCTGGGTTCTTTGGCACCAGTTCTGGTATTGGTGGTCCACCGATGGCACTGCTACTCCAACACCAAGATGCCAATCAGCTTCGTGGTAACCTTTCTGCGTTTTTCGTGTTTAGTTCGATCATTTCGTTGGTTGTACAGATCCCAATTGGCTTCTTCACGCTACACCACTTGATCATCACTATACCTTTGCTGCCTGCTGCTTGGTTGGGTTACAAAGTGGCGTTAATGACGACACAAAGCATCCCTAAAGAGAAGATACGCATTGGTTCATTACTGCTATGTTCTCTCAGTGGCTTTACGGCAATCTGGCAGGGTTTAGCTGGCTAGTTATTGGCGATAAAGACAAGAAGAAGAAAGACATCTTAGAAAACCAACACAAACACCCAGTAGATAAAAGGACGCTCTATGACTTACGACGAATTCAACGCATTCTGCGAGTCACTGCCTGCAACCAGTTATGTGATGCAGTGGAATAACTCGCACGTTTGGAAAGTGGGTGGCAAGGTGTTTGCGATTGGTGGTTGGGGACCGAAAGATGAGCCTGCGTTTATCTTCAAGGCGTCCGATCAGAATTTCGACTTTCTCAAAGAAGAGCCGGGCTATAAACCCGCACCCTACTTTGCTTCACGCGGTATGAAATGGATTCAGCTGTTTGAAAGCACGCCACAAAGGGATGAGGAGCTGAGATACTATCTCATTGAGTCACACCGAATTGTGTCCTTAGGTCTAACCAAAAAGAAGCAAGCAGAGCTAGGGCTCAATCAGTAGCGTTTATTACGTACTGCTAATCTGAGCCCTTCTTTTGCAGTGAGGACGGATCCCTAAGAAGTCTGTTTCAAAAATGCAGGTAAATAGCGTTCTATTTTTTGCTCTGAGATAAGCGGCACCAATAAATAGATCAAACCCGCAAAGGCAATAGATCCGGCTAAGTCTTCTGGTCGATGCATGCCAAGCCAAACACGGCTATAGGCGACACCACCAGTCCAAACCAGTAAACCGCCGACTAGATAAAAGCGTTTCGCCTCTAGGAGAAGACCACCAAAGAACGCCAAACACACACCGACGAAAATCATATGTCCAGATGGGAAAGAGTAGTCAGTTTCACCCAACCAGTGACGCGTTCGCCACTCGCTCACCTTATCTTCTACTGACTCAATGGCCACGTTCTTTTCTTCTAGTGGCAGTTCATAAAACAGCTCCGGCATATCAACCACTTCTTGGGTAACTAAGTACTCAGTATATGGGCGTGGACTCTCCGTTTTTGATTTAAGGAATGTCTTTGCTGCAAAGCTTAACACCAATAAAATACCAAGCTGCAAACAAAGGCTCACTAGCTTTGCTTTTGAGAACTTTAATGTCAGCACCAACAAAGAGAGAATCGCGAGTGTGATTAGGAACCCTTGATTACCCGCTGAATAAGTCACGAATGTCATCACAGCACCATAGAAAGGCAAAACAGCACTTCCAAGGTCGAAGTCAGATCCAAAGATCAAAAAGGGTATGAGGGAATACAAACTTAGAACGAGCAGTAATAAGCCTTTGGATTTGTTAGAGAACAGAGAAGTCATGGCTAAGATCTTTTAGATAAAGTGGTCGGATGCTATCGCAGCTTAGCATCGTCAATATCAATTTTATGTCAAAACGGTCAGTCAGCCGTCATGGTGTAACAATATTCGATTAATGGACCTCTTGAGTATTGATTCGGTGAACAGCCACGCCAGCACCAATAATGTTCAACATCCATTTATGTTCATAGAGATAGCAAAAACCACTGAAACCAGACGAGACAAAGGCATCATCCCATTAACAGACTACCGGACGCGTTCTGCTGATAAAGTGAACACTTACCGGATTATAAGGCCAGAATCTTAAAAACTTTGCTGTCAGTCCTTTAAATCCACTATTGAAAGGATTACCATCTGGTCTGCTTTCAAAAGCAAAACAGATTATTAATTTTTATTCTCAGGGCGGGGCGAAATTCCCCACCGGCGGTATGTCCTTAGCAAAATCTAAAGATAAGCCCGCGAGCGCTCGATTCGTCGAGGTCAGCAGATCTGGTGAGATGCCAGAGCCGACGGTTATAGTCCGGATGAGAGAGAATGAAAACACACTCGTTTAAGTTGGAAAGGCGCACTTATCTATTGGGTTGATGCCTCCAACTCAGACGGGTGCATTTCGTTTTGGATAAAACCATAATGAGCTAATACCAATCACAGTAAATAAATGATCAGAGATAGCGCAGGAAAAACGCTTGAGAACAAGGCAAAATTTTTCGATAAGTAGTTATTCTACAGTCAAAAATTTTAACGCCGTTATCAAGAGTTTTAACCAGCTAGAATGACCAGTTGTTTACTACGATTGGTACAAATCGACTTGTAATGAGTTGGCTTTGTCGTGCTCGGTTGAGATCCCTCATACAGCCCTGATTCTGGTGATATTTTAGGAGTTTAACCATGAATCAGTCTTCACTACTTGCCGAATTTGGCGAACCAATCACTCGCGTTGAAAACGCACTGCAAGCTCTACGCGAAGGTCGTGGCGTACTTCTACTTGACGATGAAGATCGTGAGAACGAAGGCGACATCATCTACTCAGTAGAACACCTGACGAATGCTCAAATGGCGCTTATGATCCGCGAATGCAGCGGCATTGTGTGTCTGTGTCTAACTGACGAGCAAGCGAACCAACTTGAACTTCCACCTATGGTTGTTGATAACAACAGCGCAAACCAAACTGCGTTTACCGTCACTATCGAAGCGAAAGTTGGTGTAACAACAGGTGTTTCTGCCGCTGACCGTGTAACAACGATCAAGACAGCTGCAAATCCAACAGCTAAGCCTACTGACCTTGCTCGCCCTGGCCACGTATTCCCATTGCGTGCTCGTAAAGGTGGTGTACTTGCTCGTCGCGGCCACACAGAAGGTACAGTAGATCTTATGCAAATGGCTGGTCTTCAATCTGCCGGTGTACTTTGTGAAGTAACCAATCCGGATGGTACGATGGCAAAAGCGCCAGAGATCGTTGCTTTCGGCAAACTACACAACATGCCAGTACTGACCATTGAAGACATGGTGATGTACCGCACTGAGTTCGACCTTAAGCTTGCATAACGTTTAGCCCTCAATGCTAAACACTTAGTCGTTAAGTCAACTACACTGCGAAGTGAACATTGAAAGGCCTCACTCTTACTGCTTTTAGAGTTAAAGCATATAGGGTGAGGCCTTTTTAATTTCCGTAGCTTGAAACGAGCCTGAAATGGATCGCCAAAGTGTCTCTACTTACCGAAACCTCCCCAACCTATCGTTAGAAAAGCGTAACCTCTCAAAAAATCCTGCAAAATATGAGAAACATTCACTCGAATGGTGAAGTCATGCACCATGATTGATCATCCATAATTTGAGAAAAATCATAAATCAATGAAATATAACACTTATTTATTTTGGCATGGTGTCTGCACTACCACTAAGTAGGTATACAAATATTAGGAGTTGAATATGTTTGTAGTTATTTCAGTGGGTTTATCCCTATTAGTACTTGCAGCCCTGTTTCATTTCTCAAGGAAGAGACAAACAGCGCTATCACACAGGTTTGAAACCTTAGTTCTGCTTAGAGAGTTATTGTTGTTATCACGCAAACACCGCGCGGCAACGCATTACGCTCTGGCGTATAAATTGTCTAGCGACTCGATTCGTAAAGTGAACGAGATTTACGACAACATACTTGAGGTATCTGAGCTGCTTCAATCCCATGTGTCGTTTGACAGCCGCCCTATGTATCGCATCTATCACCTCAAGCTCATCGCTATGCACAGCGACTGGCAAAACCGTAGCTTGGTGCGTAACCAATCGATTCATGGCAAAACAATTCGCCATAGCATGTTCTTGATGGATGAAGTAATGATCATCTGGCTAATTCAGTCTGAGCGTGAAGACATGAGCCGTGAGTACCACATGAATTGGCAACAGATCTTAGATTGCATGGAGATCCTGACCAAATTACGAATGTGTATCCCTGATATGGAGAAGCCTGAGGAGTACGCGAGATTCAAATTCTACGCCTCTCAGACACACAGAAAACTCAACCAGTTATCGATTATCTGCCCTCTTAGTAGTGGGTCACCGGTTTGTACGCGAGCGATGCATGCACTCTCAGAGATCGCATCAAGTAACGAAGCGACCCAACCGGCAGATAGCATGTACGAATTAACCAGTGATATCTCTAGCGTCGTGTCGCAAGTTTACGACCAAGTATTATCCGACATTACGAGAAGCTTGTATCAGCCTTTACCAGACGTAAACGAAAAGGTAATAAATACCCGATTATCCGTACATCATTACATGTAAAGACTTCGTGAGAGGAGAGCGTGCTGGAACTCTGAATTATTGAGTTCAAATCTAACTATCCAAGACTTTCTGGACTAAAATCTGAAACTTTATACTTTCAACAACTTATATAGCACCCTGACTTTCCAGATAATTTCCAGAAAAACTGGATATCTCATATTAAAAGGCACTGATTCAGGGTGTTTTCCAGAAAACAATGCCGATTGTTTATAGCAGATGTCCCTTAAGCTAAACCACTCATCTCTACACTCACAGACAAAAAGCCAACCTTTCTAGCAACCCCAATAGCAGCATCAGTTGTCTTGAATCCACGTAAAGTCTCTGAACGCTGAAGTGTTACATAGTATTGATCAGACTTCTTCTGGCCTACAAACATTAGGTTCCAGTTGTCCCCAAACACCTCTGGCACCACAACAGCCTTAGTCAATTCACCCGCAGCAAATCTAATCTCCAAATCACGTTGTTCCAAAACTTATTCTCCATAGACTCTAACAATAGGTCAATATATAGCAACGTTTAAAATCTAATTCTAAACGATAAAAAGTCAATTCCAAACAAAGGATACCCTTTGATTGAAAACTGATTAATAACGTTTGAATTTGGCTTTTAAACAATAATCCTAGATCTACTCCTTTTATGCAACCCTTACAATAAAAGCCCTAAACACGATTATCTTTAGGGCTTTAAGTGGAGTGTCACGCTTGTTGAAATCTTACGGGTCTACAACAACTATATAATGACCGATTCCAAGAAGTTAAAAAACAAAGGTAGTAATAGAAAACCTTTAACTCCTGCACAAAAATTGGGGTTAGCAGATAGATCGCACTCTATCCAAGACATTTTGAGCTTTAGTGCATTTAAGGAGTTTAAAGCAAACACCTTGATTTAAGTTTGTTGCTTGAATGCTGTATAATACAGTTTATTAATGAGTATTGAGAGCCAGTGGATTAGGACGATCTCATATGTTTATATGACATTATCAATCATAAGCATAAGTCATATTCAATAGTTTCGAGGCAGATTTTAGTAGATGGATATTTTTATGGCATTTTTTGATATCTCTGAACCAATAGCTAGCAAAGTAAACGCTGTAGCTAATTGGGTTACCATAATTGGTGCTGCTCTGGTGCTTGTCGGAACCATTATGGTTGTCTGGTCAGGCGGAATTAAAGAACAATATTCAAATGAAAAGATCCAACAAAATAAAACGATAGCAGAGGTAGCTGGCGCAGATGCTGCAAAAGCTAATGCAGAAGCCGAAAAAGCCAAAGAACACGCTGCATTTCTATCTCGAAAAGCAGAAGAAGCTAAACTGGAGCAAGAGCGCTTAAAAGCTCAATTAGCATGGCGTAGGCTATCAGAAGAACAGTCTAAAATTTTACACACCCATCTATCTAACAACCTAAAAGCGGATGTATGGGTATCATTTGTAAAAAATGATCCTGAATCTACGTTATATCGAGAGGAGATAAATTCCGTCTTCGTTTCTTCTGGTGTCAAAACAAAGTATTTTTCGGGGTATGAGATGGCCGTTGGTCTCAACATTATTGGGCCACCAAGCGAAGATAAAGCTCTACTTATCAAGGCTTTTAAAGATGCAGGGTTACAATTCGAAGTAAAACAAACGAATGGTTTCTCTGACGGTCAGTTACAAGTTCTTGTAGGTAGTAAGCCTCCCGTATTTTGATAGGTATAGTTAAAGATTGTATTTTATGAAAAATACCATTGTTGCTCTGACTTTGTTGTGGGTGCTAGGTTTACGGTTAATACATCTGCCAAAATTTAGAGCAACCATCATAATTCATTGATAGTAAAGGTAATTTCAACATCACCCTACAGTTTAAATAGAAATTCAAAAAAGTAAGTGCTTGATTTTATTGATTAAACAAAGGGGGCTAAGTGACTTCTAGATCCCCCATAACTTATCAGCCTACCCTAATTAGGCTTGTTAAATGGCAAGACATTATTTGAGTGCTCGTATGCATCAACGATAAACTTAGGATCATCACAGCACTGAAACAAATTATACGTTAGCTCAGTTTGAGCAACCAATAATGCTGCCTTTTCAAACTTTAACTCGGCATTTGACTTAGTAAGTCTCACATTCTTAGTTGCCGTGGTTAATGCCGACTTGGTTGGCAACTTTACCTCTTTACGCTTAGGGGCAACACGCGCTTTTGCTTCCTTAATTCTCTCAATTAAGTCTGGGTAGTGGTATGCAGACCCATCCCCCATCCCTGCTTCAATTTCTACATTCTTGATGTTCAATCTTGCATTTGAAGGGAGAACTACCACATTGCCACTCAATAATCTCTCTAATGCAGACTCCAGTAGCTCCAAACCAGATTTCTTAACTTGCATAATCAACCCTTATACTCTTCAAATTCAACTCCAAAGGTTCGCATGACATGTTCCGCAGCTTTAATCTGACTCATGAAGTGAGAGTAAGAAACGGGCGAAATTGACCCACAATCACTTGCGAACTCAAGATGCGAAGTACAACGCTCGTGTAGTTTTATCCATTTATCCTTCAGCTCTTCTGGTATCAGTGTATGGTCACACTCCGATGCACAGAACGCCGCATTTACACTGCCATCTTGGTCGCAACGGTAGCCATTAGTGCAATATGTAAGTCCTGAGTAGTTTAACTGGATATCCCCACGTTCTATCAAGGCTTTAATGGATGAACGTGTACTGTAGATCTCTGGAACTTTGCCACTTTCTTTAAGCTTTGATATTTTCGCTGAGAAACCACCCATAAGCACCTTATCAGTGTTATAAGCATCAAAAAGTACATCTGCTGACATGTCGTTCTGAATCTCATTTACCAAGGTGTTAAGCTTAGTATCAACACGTAGCTCTTCATTCCTCGTTATCCGAGCGTAATTCGCATACCACTCGGTCATTTGCAGTGAGATATGCTTAAACTGCCGCTTTATAGCGGGTAGTGTTGCCAAATCAAAACGTAAAGCTAGTACAGCAAATGAGCGTCTCCATTGATGTGGAGTTAGATTCCACTCCATTCCAACATACGCATCATTTTGTCGATCTCTATTAAGAGTGCAGAACTCTTTGTAGTCAGCTTCGCTAAGGCAAACGCCTTTAACCAAATTTTCCACATGCCTTTCTTTTATACTGTATGCGGTTTTAACACTCAGTTTACGAATACTCGAAAAAGTAACATACAGAGAGCGAGTGTTCAGGTTCATTATTGCCTTAATCTTACCGATAAACTTAATAATCCCATCACACATCTCAGAGCACACCCATTCATCGACAATATCTTCTGAATCTGACAACTTAGAGGTCTCCGCTGTCAAGGTGTGATAAACATCTTCACCTTCCGTGTAAGTTTGGAACGAACCATCATGAAGCCTAGCTAATTCATGGATTCTCATGCCAGTAAATGCCAGCAGCAATTGGTATGATGCGTTCAAAACCCTGTTGAGCCAACCACAGACGTTAATGGGATTATAGTCACCGTCAATGTAAGGTGACAAAGCGCTATTAAGTAGACAGCTTTCCGTAATGACCTGTCCACGAGGCTTCATGTAGTAGTTTACATCAGCCGTGACATTAGCTTCTCCTTTCACTCGGATTGCTTCTTCTCGACGCGACTTAGCCTTATCAAAGTGAGATCCATACTGCTGTGCTAGCATCTCAATCTCATCTAATGAATCTTTACCAGCCTTGTAAAGCTCCAACGCATTACCCAGAATAGTTGTAGCGATACCTAACGGGATGGCGAGCGTCTGTTTCTTTTCAAGACGTCCTGATGAGCAATATTTCTCGGTTAGAGCTGTCATGTTGAATTTTGGCAACTCACAAAGCCCCTCTCTGTGAGCAGAAAACGCCATCACATTAAAGGTTGAAAGCAATTCAGAGAGAGATGAATATGCATACTTACCATTAACGTGCTCTAAGTATTTCATTAATGCCGAGCGAGTGAACATATCTTTTGGTTCTATATCAGGTGGCATACAACCAATAATCGCCCTGACCCTTATAACAGCATTAAGGAAAGACACCTCCTTAACCATGCGTTTCTCTGCATCATCTGATCTGTACGTCCTTATAATTAAATGCCTGATCAGAAATGGTATGTTCGCCACTAAAATCCTCGTAACCCTTACTTCGTCTAGAACTTTCTGATGACTTATCCATTTATCATCTTTTAATCTGCTCAAGCCATCCCCATGTAAATCAAAGGTGGTGAACAACTCAAGATCTAAGCTAGATTGAAAATCAGCTCTTACGCTGGCAACGTCAAATGCTCGATTACTGGTCATGATTAATCCTCGTCCCAGTATGGGTGCAATCCATCATCAATTAATTTCTCTCTGGCTAACGTAAGAGTTTCCTCGGAAAATCTTCCTATGATAATATCTATCTTTTCAATCACTTCACTAAAGTTGTTTGCGAAATGCTCCCTATCAATGCTAAATATCTTCCCCTCAAGCAATTTTTCCTTGAATGACAAGAAGTTCCAAATATCATCGATAGAATCCACAATTGCAGCACTAGGGCAGTCAAAACAAGCTAATAAATCAGAACAAGCCAACACTCCAAAATTGCTTCTTTCAGCCTTCTTACTGAATGCGCTAACTGTTGTAGGCTTTGTGCAGACAGTACCCATTGGAGTGTTTGATTGAACATCTAGAATTGGTATCAATGAAGCCTTATACAATCTATCTTTGACCTCTGATGCTGTTACATCTTCTTCGATCGATAAGGCAACGGATTGAATAGCAGCAGCAACACCACCTAACGAAACTTTATGCTCCACAGGAGAGCCTTCAGAATAGTTTTTCATTACAACAGCAGGACTACTCCCTGAACGTTTGATCGCTGCAACAGTCCCACCTTTGCTGTGCTCAAGTGATATCTCAGTTTCGCGTATTCTCTGTGTTGTTAGTGTTTTTAAGCCTTCGATTTCCCCAGTTATAAAGCCAACTATACATGGGTTCTTAGCGTAAAAAGCGGATTGATTGTCCTTGGTGACTCTAAAGAGAAGATTGTCTATAGGGATATCAAATAATTCGTGAACCTCTAGTAGATTCTGAATAACTCGGTATCCCGTTTTTTTTATTTTCAACTCTTCTGGGCTTGAGCTGTTCAGACTAGGCAAATCCATAGATAAGTTCTTGTATATGCCACGATTCTTTTGGGCTTTGAGATGAACCCACTCACCATGCTCATTATCGAACTCTACGTCACTGGTGCGAATATTGGTTAAAGTTGTGTCAGTCCATGCTGAGTAACGCGCTATAAGGTAATACGCAGTCGTATTTAATAGATTTATAGCAGCTCTTCTTGAAGAGAACCTGAGGTTTGAGTTACCCCCTACGTATTCATATGCCGACGTACTTGGTGATTTAATATATTGATAAGCTCTTCCGTGCAGTCTAAATAGAAGTCTCACTAACTTCTTATACCTTACGTCATCATACCCATTCACAGGAACACTAGAGACGCTTGGGAGCTTATTTACTGCTACTGACATGGCGTGTGGCAGACTAACCTCAGCAGCTTCGAAAGTTTTCAACAACCTTCTAGCTTTAGGCTTTGACTTAGAACTACCCTTAGCCTTCGCATCCACAGCTTTGTGAAGATTAGAAATGTAGTTAGCTAAATTGCCAGCATCGAAAAAATGACTGCTACATGTCTTTGCATAGTTCCTGATTGTACTAATGTACGCCAATAAGGTGTCACCAGATAACTCATCATATAAAGCTTTGATAGCCGTGAATAAAAGTCCAGCATCTTTCAGATGAGAGACATCATTACTCATATCAATTGTCTTGAAGCCAGCAGAACGAGTATTAATTCCTATGTAATGAGTTCCATCAGCAGCCCACATTACGCCTTCCTTGACGGATTGCGGCTTCTTATTGTTAAACATTGACTCAATTGGCGTTTGCGAAGCGTCATATTTAATACCCAAACGTTCAAACATCGACTTAACCGTACCAGTCACCTTATGATGCTTATCATGTAATATATACGCACTGACGGCTTCACCAGTCATTGGATTTTGGTAATCGTTGTTTTCGCACCAAACAAAGTATTTCTTCAGATTAAAGAAAGCAGTTTTCTTGCCAGCATTATGTCTAGCATCTACATGAGAGAATATTTCGGTCATGTATTGAGATCTGTGACTACACACAGCAGATTGGTCGAACTCATTGGGTACACCGAAGCAGACCAGCCTTCTAGTGTCAATTTCCGTTATTGGTCGCCCCTTATAGGGCGTGAAAGTAATTTTAAATTGGTTCTGGATCATGTTTAGTCTTTCAAAATCTCTTGTGTGTACAACTCTAATTCCATTGCAGACTCTCTTTTCACTTCTTGACTTTCAATGATGCTCATATACCTAAAAGTATCCTTATCCAACTTATGACCAAGTATGCTTTTCACCTCATTGAATACCGCTGAAAACTTCATGCCTCTATCAAGTAATCGAGTCCCGTATTCAGTAGCAAAAGTCGCCCTTAAGTCGTGGTACTTGTGATTAAAGTCAACACCATGCTCTTGAAGAAGCTGTTGCCTAAGCTCGCTCATCCTCTTTGTAAGTTCATCTGAACGGAAAGGTGTTCCTCGGTTATTCAAAAACAACCTTGGATTATCCACTGCAAACTTTTTACCTAAGGCAAGTCGCTTATCTGAGGTTGCGTAGTCGCATAGGCGCTCATAAAGAGCGAACGGTATTTCAACTATACGTCTAACGCCGTTTTTAGTCTTAGTACCTTCGTTGCCACCCACTGAAACCACGACAGTCTCCCGAGCGCTAAGATTTGCATTAGCGAAATCACCAGTGAAAAATGAGTAAGGAAGCGTCAGCGCTTCATTCTCACGCAACCCCATCAACAGTGAAACCTGAGATGCTAACACCATATGAGGCTTTCCAAGAATTGCCAGCCCAAGCTTGAATTGCTCGCGACCAAGCGCATTTATTGGCTTCAGCTCTCTGCCGCCATTTTTCTTGAAGGAGTCAGAGATACCACGTAACTTTTGTGGCAACTTCATATCACTCGTCGCAGCATAAAACCTTTTCTTACCTGAAGCAGTGTGCTTTTCAACTCTTCGAGTATCTGTGACGAATGGTTGGTTGATATCGCTTATATCCAACACTCTTTCGTGGAAAGCCCATAAGTAAAATCTCTTCACAGCCCCTAGCCATTGATTTCCTGTATCAAAGGAATAATCGCCATTTTTCACCTTATCCATAACATGCCTCTTGAATGCATATGTCGGACGCTGAAGTTTTGATCGAGGAAATACGTTCCAACAACAACCGTTATCCTTCAAGAATTGAAAGTATGCTTTCAATCCCTTGGTTGTTGTCAGATTGTTCTCATGCATGAACGCTGGATCGGCAATCAAATCAATAAGAAATAGATTTACTGGAGTTATGGCGAGTCCCGTCTCTGAATCGTAAAGTATGTTGGATTTGATGGTTCGACAGCTAGTATCAAAATTAACAGAAGAAGTTATGTTGTTTGATTCATCTCGGCTTAGAACTGGAGTACCATCGACTCGTAGTTCAACCTCTAAATATTTTATACTCACTGCATGTCCCTAAAACAATTGAAGAATAATGATATCATCACTCCAGATTACAGGAAAGATAATAGGTTAGGAGGGTTAGAGGGATATAAGAAGTTAGGAGAGTTACAAATCCGATATCACCATTGATATCGGATTTTTGTATTTATGAGCTTTTAAAATTCTATCGCTATGTATCATTGCCTATGAAGTTTCAAACATCGCCAGATTTGATATCGCTAGACCAAGCTTCTGCGGCAAAATCAATGAACTGACGAACAACCGGCAGCTGATAACTACGAGACAAATACACCGCCCACAGCACACTACTCGGTGAAACAAACTCATCCAATATTCGTATCAATTTGCCATTCGCAATCAGTGGGTTGGCTAAGTCACAAGGTAAACGAACTACCCCTTTCCCGTGCTGTGCGGCACGAGTTAGCACTCCAACATCATTAGCCTTGATAGTGCCAGACACCTCAACCGAATAGTGTTGATTGTCCTTAACAAAATCCCACTTAGAAACATTCAAGTGACGAAAACAATTGTGTTTTCGAAGCGCCTCGACCGTTTCAGGTTCACCATGTTTGTCCAAGTAGGCTTGCGAGGCACACACCACTGAATCAATAACCATTAGCTTTCGTGCAATCAAGCTATCGTCAGGTTGATCGGTATAACGAAGTGCAATATCGATCCTCTCATCCACCAGCTGAGTAAAGCGGTCTGAGGCAAACAGTTCGACCGTGATATTAGGGTGGCGCTCGGTGAACTGCTCGACCACATCCAACAACATAAGCTGAGTTAACCCGATGGGGGCTGCAATTCGAATGGTTCCAGAAAGATCATCGGTTTGATTGAGTGACGTAATTTCTAACTCAGCGGTCTCATGGAGGATTTTCTCACAGCGCTGCAGAGCGATTTCCCCTGCCGCCGTCAAGCTCACCTTTCGAGTCGTCCTATGTAATAGCCTCTGCTTCAGCCACCCTTCTATCTCTTGAACATGACGTGAAACCTGCAACCGACTCATGTCCAAATGCTCAGCTGCTTGGGTGAAGCTGGCACAATTCGCAACTTCGACAAAGCTACGCATTGCCGTCAACCTATCCATCACACTTTCCCTTATCCACTGAATAAAACCTATTAGCTAGCTACATAGATACAATCTACATCATTTTATGATATTTATTGCAACCTAGTGAGCTATTAGACTGCAATGGCTGTCGAGAAACAGACTCAATAAATTAGATAATTGGAGAGACATTATGAAAATTGCAGTATTAGGTGCATCAGGTTGGATTGGTAGTCACATCGCTCAAGAAGCTCAAGATCGCGGACACGAAGTCGTTGCTGTTGTAAGAGATGCAAGCCGTGTAGAGATTAGCGATGTTGAGGTTCGTTCATTTGATTTACAAGATGAAGCCGCAAGTCTAGCAAACGCACTATCCGGCGTTGATGCAGTCATTACTTCGATTGGCGGACGTGCTCTGGGTAATCACGACATCGTAAAAAACACTGCGACTAAATTGCTGGCAACATTACCGAGCATCGGTATCGATCGCCTACTTTGGGTTGGCGGAGCTGGCTCATTAGAAGTAGCGCCAAACGTACCGCTAGTGACTGTTCCTGACTTCCCTGCGGATTACAAAAACGAAGCGCTAGCACAGGGCGAAGCTCTTGAAGTGTTCAAGCAATCTAATAGCGAAGTTAACTGGACGTTCGTTAGCCCTGCCGCAGAAATATTCCCGGGCGAGAAACTATCGACCTACCGCACTGGTGGCGATCAACTGCTCACCGACGAAGATGGTAACAGCAAAATTTCAGTCAGCGATTACGCTATTGCGATGATTGATGAACTCGAAGCTGGCAAATTCCCACGCCAACGTATTGGTGTTGCGTACTAGTCAGCTCATATATAAAAACTAAAAAAAGCCGCTTGTTCAAAACAATGCGGCTTTCTCATCTTTTACTGAGCATTCCTTTAATCCAATGGCAGATGCCCTGTTTTCACTAGGATAACCGTCTCTTCTTCCACATAAGGAAAATGCTCACTCATGTGTGGGCTGCGCATCCATGTGTGTTTTGGATACTCACCATGTTCGTCTTTAAAGGTGCCAGAAAGTACAAATATCTCTTCACCGCCAAAGTGGCGATGCGGCTGAAAACGTTCGCCAACCGGCCACTTCACTAACGCGACATGCTCGTGTTCGAACTCATGCAGTGGCATCACTTGTAAGCCGCCAATACCCTGAAGCCATTCTGTTTCCAAAGTATTAATACGAACTTGAGTTAAGTCTCTCGCGTCAAACTGGTTGAGCTTAACCAAGATCGTACAGCCATTTTTGCTGGATGGGGAATGCGCGCTGCCCGGCGGATTACGGATATAAGTGCCCGCTGGGAAATCTCCGGTTTCATCAGAGAACACACCCTCTAATACGAAGATCTCTTCACCTTGCGGATGTGGGTGCTCAGAAAACGAAGAGTCAGGATCGTACTTCACCACGCTGGTCGTGTGGCCCGATTCTTTCTCTTCTCTTTCAAGTGGCTTACGCCAAACCCCTTTAGCAGGGCTTGCGACCCAATCTAATGTCTCGGTTTCTATAACCAGTCTCTTTGAAAAGTCCATATTGAACATAATGGCGACCTTACTCTTGTTATCGTTTTAATTATTCTTATTATCTTTCTAGCTTTTATTCTACGCGAATACTCATCAAGGAGGCCATCTTGCTGCTATTTTGCCTGCGCGACAGCCACCTAAAAAGAATCCTAATTAATTGCGGCCAGCAATCACACCGCCATCAACATCCCAGATTGCCCCCGTTACCCAATCAGCACTGTCTGACAGTAAGAAAGAGATGCTATTAGCGATATCTTTCGGTAAACCGACTCGACCAATCGGATGGAACGCGTTGAAGCCTTCTAACGCTTGATCCACTTCTTCCGGCTTAATGAAAGATTCGTAAATCGGTGTTTTAACCACAGCCGGGGAAACCGCATTCACACGAATGTTATGCTCAGCCAGTTCCATTGCCATGTGTTGTGTTAATGCGTGCAGGCCAGCTTTAGCCATTGAATAAGCAGAAGATGGCGTCGCTTTGATTGCTTGCTTGCCCCACATAGAACCAACGTTAACCACACTGCCACCGCCATTCTTGATCATCAATTTACTTATCGCTTGAGTAATGAAGAAGGTTGCCTTATTAAGCTGCATGTATTGCTCGTAATCCGATTCTTGGTGCTCAATAAACGCTTTAGGGTTGAAGTAACCCGCCGCATTAACAAGGTAACCAATACCTTCATCTAACGACTCAAGGTGTTCGATAAGGCGAGACACACTCGCATCATCATAAAGGTTAGCTTGCCAACCAGAAGCGTGGCCTAGTGATTGAAGCTCTGACACCGCTTTGTCTAACTTAGTTGGGTTATTGCCGACAACCAACACATGGATGTTTTGAGCGACTAATTGCTTCGCTGTTTCAAAGCCCATACCGCTCGTGCCACCGATTACTACTGCAATACCATTTTTAGTGAAGTTCATTTTGTTATCTCCTAAGTCATGTGAACGTGGTAATCTTAGGCCTTGAACTAACACTATGAATAGTAAGTACAAATCGGTTAGGTAGGTACTTATTGGTACATCTTTATGAAAAATCAGGAAAACTTTTTTTCAAGAAAATCGGCACCAGAGCGCTCAGCTCGCATGGTAGAAACCATCTACGGCTGTAAATGGTCGCTAACGGTTTACCAATTACTGGCAAATGGCATTAATCGCCCTGGTGAAATGGTGCGCTCGGTCGAAGGGTTATCGACCAAGGTATTGAATGAATGCTTGAAGCGAAATGTGGAGTTTGGGATTTTAGATAAGCAGATGTTCAACGAACTGCCACCAAGAGTTGAATACCAAGTGACGCCGTTCGGCGAGAAGTTCTTGTTGATTCTAGACCAGCTGGAAAACCTACAAAACGAAATCGACGAGATGTAAGCCCAAGCCAGTCCAACTATTGCCAAAAGAAGGAGGGAGGAAGGAAGGTAGGCAGCACGCGCCATTTAGCTGACTGGCATTTGCTCAAAACGGCCTTTCACAAAATCAATAAAGGTTCGAATTCGGCTCGGTTGATAGCGGTCTCGATGGTAGATCGCTGAAAAATCCACTTTCGGTACCACCCACTCATTAAACACCTGCTCCAGTTGCCCGTCATTGAGTTCTTGTAAGCAATAGATGGTTGGAACACGAATAATCCCGTTGCCCGACTTGGCGCCCTGTACCAACACTCGCCCATTTTTACATTGTAGTCTGCCCGTCACATGAACATCGACTGTTTTCTTGGTGTCATCCAAAGCTTGAAAGCTCCACTTACGCACCGATCCCGTTAAGCAATCATGGTGGATCAGATCTTTAGGATGGTTTGGCTTTCCTTTGCGAGCAAAATACTCAGGGCTCGCGAGTGTTCCCATCTCGATGTCTAATAGCTTTCTTGCGATAAAGCCCGCGTCTTCTAAGCTTCCCATGCGAAAAGCAATATCAAACGCGTCTTCAATCAAGTCGACTCGGTTACTACTGAAATCAAGACTGATGCTGATGTCTGGGTAGAGCTGCATAAACTCATTCACTAGATCCGCAATGATCACCTCACCCAAATAACCGCCGACACAGTTTACTTTTATATCGCCGCGCACCTCTTCGACATCGTCCACCGCAGCAATCAGAGCTTGGTCTATATTATCTAAGGCTTGTTCACATCTCGCGTATAGATCTTGCCCTGCGTGCGTCAGCCTTAAAGTTCGAGTGGTGCGGATAAACAGGGTCACTCCCATCTGCTTTTCTAGACTACTCACTTGGCGTGATACGTGGGAACGAGACACATCTAACTCCTCCGCCGCTTTGGTGAAATTACCTAAACGAGCGATCAGCACGAAGGAGCGAATATCAGACAGATTAATTTGATTGAGCATAGTCGCCAGCTTACTAATGAAGTTATGAGATAGACGCTTTTATTGTTGCACCACAGCAACAGTGTTTCAAGTAAAGCGCTATATATCAACAATGCTATTTTCCTTAATATACCTCCATCGCAACGAAGCAAGGCAACAAGCACTTGATTCGAAGGCACTTAAACAATACGTCGTAGCCAACCGACGCAATAAAAGTACAGAGGAAATAAAATGAAAAAACTAATCGTAATTACAGGTGCAAGCTCTGGTATTGGTGAAGCAATCGCTCGTCGTCTAAGCGATGAAGGCCACCCTCTGCTACTTTTAGCTCGTCGTATTGACCGCCTTGAAGCGCTGAACCTACCAAACTCTCTATCTGTGAAAGTAGACGTAACAGACAAATCTTCTTTTGATGCAGCAATCGCACAAGGTGAAGAGAAGTTTGGTCCTGTAGATGCGCTTATCAACAACGCTGGCGCAATGCTTCTTGGTCAAATCGATACTCAAGACGCACAAGAGTGGAAGACAATGTTCGATGTGAACGTGATTGGTCTTCTAAACGGCATGCAATCTGTACTTGCTCCGATGATGGAGCGCAACACAGGTACTATCATCAACATCAGCTCTATCGCGGGTAAGAAAACATTCCCAAGCCACGCTGCTTACTGTGGTACTAAGTTCGCGGTTCACGCTATCTCTGAGAACGTTCGTGAAGAAGTAGCAGCTTCAAATGTTCGTGTTACGACTATCGCACCAGGTGCTGTAGAGACTGAGCTTCTGTCTCACACAACATCTCAAGAGATCAAAGACGGTTACGATTCTTGGAAAGAAGACATGGGCGGCGTATTGGCAGCTGACGATATTGCTCGCGCAGTATCATTCGCTTACCAACAACCGCAAAACGTATGTATCCGTGAGATTGCTCTAGCACCAACTAAGCAACAGCCATAGGCTTTACGCAATAACAAACATCACGTCATAATTGACATTAAATAAAGAAGGGACCTGTAACTAGAAATAGATTGCAGGTCCCTTCTTTATTTGCTGCTTGTTCGCTGAAAACACGTTTTTGTATCTCTGTCAGAACTGCTCTCTACCCTGTCTCTACCATTGCGTTTCGCTTGATACAAACAGTCGTCGACTTCAAAAATGACTTTTCAGTTTTTGAGACACTTTTAGCAAGCGCCTTTTTGAAACGGTCGGGTTAATAAACCTTGTAAGTAATCGCCAGTAAAAATTAATGTTGTCCCATTTCCGTCGTGGAATTAAGTGAATATGAGCATGAGGAATATGCTGTCCTGAATATGTTCCATTGTTTACCACCAATGTATAATCATTGACATCATCAAATGCCTCGATAACTCTCAGCCCCAACTTCTTAGCGAACAAGAACAACTCCTTGTATTCATCATCATTTAGCTCTTCAAGATGAGAAACGTGACTTCTACTGAGAATAAGTAAGTGACCTTCCGTTATCGGATGTATGTCAAGTACAGCTCTCAAACTGTTAGACTTCGCAATGAGGAAATGAGCAGATTGATCACGATTAATCTGACAAAAAATACATGATTGAGTAGCGTTAAAAACTTTATTCATTGGCTTTCAACAGCTCCATAATGGCTCTACGATCTAACTTTCCACTACTGTTTGTAGGAATCTTATCTAAAAAAACGATGGTATCGGGCACCATATATGTAGGTAGCGACGAACGACAAAGCTCAACTAGATCCTCTGCACTAAAGCCAAGCTCGTTATGACACAAAGTTAAACCAGTACACACCTTTTCTCCATAAGGGTACGGAACGACTACGATCCTATCTGAAGCAGTAAAACGACGAATCAATGATTCAATTTCTTGTATCTCTATGCGATAGCCTCTGAGCTTGACTTGATGATCGACACGTCCATGGAAGTACATTACGCCACTAGAGTCATAGCTCGCCAGATCTCCGGTCTTATAAAGCCGTTGAACAACGCTATCATTCCATGGTGACCATTCTATAAAAACTTGGTTTGTTTTATCACTATCTGTCCAGTACCCGTCTACAACCTGAGGGCCAGTCAAATAAAGTTGCCCCACTTCACCAAACTCGGCAGGGAGCAGCTCATCATTCAAAATAACGCAGCTGTTTTGGCCAAAAGGCTTTCCAATTGGGACTATTGGATGCGCTGCTTCATCGTCTCTATTAACCCTAAACAAAGTAAACGCAATTGTTGCTTCTGTTGGCCCATACAGATTGTCCAATGTTGAGTTTTCAGCCAAACAACTCCAGTCTTCAACAACACTGTCCGTTAAAGCCTCACCGCAAAAAAGGCTGTGTTTCAATGTTGGCATCTTTTCAAACTGAAAACGTTCTCCCATTGCCTGCTTCGCAAATGTCACCATTGATGGCGTGGAAAACCAGACTGTTAACTTGTGGGTGTTAACAAACTTAGTCGGAAGCAATTTATCAAACTCAGTGGCTGCATATAGGCACCCACCAGTGGTCAAACATACAAAAATGTCATGAACCGATAGATCAAACGTAAAATCGAAAAACTGACTATGTCTATCTAGATGATCGAAGTTGTACAGTGAAGTAATGCCATCTAAATAACTAAGTAAGTTCTGCTCATTAACTGGTACGCCTTTTGGTAATCCTGTACTACCTGAAGTGAACATTAGATAAACATAAGAACTCTGCAAATTATCAAACTTTTGTTCATTGCAACCTGAAGTAAGATCACTACGCCTAGAACCTATTTTGAAAATCTTATCCTCATGGATATCTATCGCTAAATCATATGAACGAATAATTTTCAGCTTCCTATCACACAAAGGTAATAGAGACTCTAGTAAGTCAATGCTTTCTTCATCGACTAATAAAGTACTGCATCCGCTCGTACGAATAATCGAGGCAATTTTTTCAACAGGAAATGTATTGTTGAGAGGAATGTAAGTTATTTTAGATAACGTGCAAGCAAGTATAGAAGCATAACCGTCGAACGATTTTCCAACCAATAGTAGAGCATTGGGTTGCTCTAGCTGGAGTAAAGATCGCGCCAACTGACTGGCGCGATCTTCAAGCTGCTCATAGGTATATGTTACATTTTTTACCCATAATGCAGGTCGTTCTCGGTGTGCTTGAAAAGCTTGCTTAAGTCGAAGACTAAGCTGGAACACCTTCTTGCTCCTTTTTAAATTGCGCGATAAATTGGATGATCGACTCCGCAAGCGAGCTGTCATAGTAATGAGCAAAATGACCACTATCTTCTAACATTAACAATCGACCATTACTCAAAGACCTCGACAGCTCAACAGCAGATTCAGGATGTGTAATTTCATCGTTCTGACAACCAACAACTAACATTGGTTGATGAGCATCACTTGTATATGCATCGTCTCGTTCATTAAATAAGTTGTTCATCATATTGGCATATCGGTACAACGTTTCACTGTTTTGATAAGGTAGGCTTGTCATTGCCATTAATCTCGGGTCAGTGCTACTTATTACCGAATTGATTGCTCTTTTATCGTCAGCATCTCCTTGGATGTTTCCATATATCAACTGACAATATAGTTCTGCATTTCTTCTAGACGAGCTAATTTTGGGGAGAAGACTCTTCAAACTTTGTTCGAATTCACTTACTGGTAACTTCCTTTTCTGCAATGAAATTCCTCCATTTAAGAGTACTGCTGAAGAAAAACGAGAAGGAAATGCACTCAAGGCTCGCAGTGTAACTTGGACACCACTGCTCCAACCTATCATTGAAGCTTGTTTAACGTCGAAGGAATCGAGTAGGCTTATCGCATCCCTTGCATGCGTTAATGAGTGACACTTTTCTAATTCAAAACCTTGAGTAATTCCAGGCACCCAACGGGTATCCCAAGTGATAACGTGATAATCTCGCGACAAGCGAGAGGCGAGAGGTTGCATAAAATCAACTGGCATCCCATATGCGTTAGCAATAATGATCGTCTCTTTTTTAGGTGACCCCATTGTGTATACAGTTAGTAAGTTACCATCCCAAGTCTTTACTTGATGACGTTCAAACGAATCATCGCTACCTTCAAGAACAAGTTCTTCTTGAAACATACGAATATAGTTATCCATAACATTTAGTGACATTGGCTTATGATGAGGCAATGAACGTTCAAAAGATTTCAACGTGCCATAATACCCTTCATAGAACTCTGTTCTTCCATCAAACATTGATTCAAGTGTTGTCGTTTCACTATCTCTAGAATCAACAATGTTAATACAGTCAGTCCCTATGTGTTGTTCACATTGTTGAATTACGTCAAAGACCCTTAAGTTTGAGGGGTTTACAGAATGATAAATAGGTTGTGAACCAAAGTTAATCGACCGTAGATATAGTAAGTCTGCTACTACCTGATCGACAGGAATAAAATTGCCAACAGCTTCGGGATCGCCTACGAGTCGAATTTTATGGTTTAACTGAGATAACGTTGATTTGATCTGATACATCTCATTAAAAAACCCATACAAACCAAATCGAGTTCCTCCACTGCGCTGAGTCAATACTGGCCCCAAAACAATGGAAGGTCTAACTATCGTGGAAGCAATCCCCATAGATGCAGTATATTGTGAAACTAACTTTTCCGCATAGCACTTACTCTGTTCGTAATAGTTAGTAAATTCTGTATCCTCGCTATGCAGTTGCTCCTTTATTGACCCGCTAGTTTTACCTGCGGTATATGCTGTTGAGATATAAATAAATCGCTTAACTTTCAACTTTTCTGAAACATCCAGTAAGTTTTGAGTACCTATTAAGTTTGTCGCATCAATTTTATTTTGGTCTTCCCAACGATAAGATAAACTTGCTGCAAAATGCCATATTTCGGTTATATTTGCTTGTTGTAACTGTATTATCTGCTTTTGACTGAGTCCTAATCCTTGTGACTTGAGGTCTCCTCGAACACACACGAGCTTCCGCTCTAACTCGTCTTCTGGGATATCCGGCAGATCATAACTTTGAGCACAGGATTTCAAGTTATTTTTAATACGCGAAAGTGCCTCTTGCTCAGAATCGCCTCTGGATAGAACAAATATTTTTCCTGGAGTATGTAACTTCCAGTAAAGGTAGTTACCTCCTAGAAAGCCCGTCGCTCCAGTTATAAAAATAGATTCTTGACTATCATAAAGAGGTTGTTTAATAAGTTCGAGCAAATTGATCTGTTGGCTTTTATTAGACATATTGATTTTCATCCTCAAAGAAGTGTTTTTTTACCGAAGCTAGGGTTTTTACTTTATCATGAAGAGTTTCATCGACTTCAATAATCAAGCCTGTTGACTGTTCAAGAACCATTAAGAACTCAACAAAAACAAGAGAATCTACGATCTTGTTTTTAATTAAATCAATATCGTGTTCAATTGGTGAATTTAATTTTGTTCGTTTTTGTAACCATTCACACAACTCCAAGAATCCTTTTTCCATTTTATTACTCATTGATAAGCTTCCTCCAAAGGTATACCGCACCTGATGAGCAATCGAGTGACATGTTTCAATAATTTTTCTCGATGGAATTCGATGCGCATTGGATTATTCATTAGTTCAGTTCTCAGTGCCAGTGGTTCTAATATCCCAGCATCACGATATGCAGATGTGTTATAGAGTGCTCCAATATTAATATCTATCGATGTTTGTAGCTGCTTCGCTAACATTTGAGGGCTTCCCTCACTTTCAAGCGCCGCAGGAGCCAAGTATTCAAGAAGTTGACGACCGTATGCTATATGTCTTGATTCGTCTTTGTAGTGCTCTTCATTTATTTCTCTTACAAAAGGGTGAACACGCTCATCTTTAGCATTAACAATATTATAGTGGTGGCCAATCTCTTCAAAAATCAATATTCTCGCGAATATTAAAAACTGCTCTTCAGAAGGAGTTAATACTGGATTTTCCAATTGAAACTTTCTATTAGGATAAACAGTATTGGTATAATCTTTACAAAACTTATGGAAATACCACATATGCTGGTTTTCTTCATCAATCAAATGAAAAAGATATTCTCTAGCATCTTTTAGTGTAACTTTATTCAGTATCCGGCTTACCTCATGTATCAACTCCAACTCTCCGGTATAATTGAGGCTAAAAGTATTAACGCACTCCCATTTAGATAATTTTTTAAGTTGTTCTTCAGAAAAAGTTTCGAATTTTTCAGTAAGGCTAACACTTAAAATATCAGGAGATTGCCACCATGAGTCCTCTTCAATATGTTGGGGCCAATTAAAAAAACTAAATGCATAGTTGTGCTTATTCACAGACAACTTAGATAAATTGTCTGTCCTTCTTAATAGCTGTGACATTGTTAGTTCCGTCTAATTTAGATTATTTATGCGCTTGCAGACACTCGTTTAGAGTAAGCAGTGTTAGAAGACTTATCTTTCTCTGTTAATTTACTTTCAATGATGACCTCATAAGGTAAATTCAAGTTAAGTAAGTGTTCATAACGCTCTTCAATTTTATCCCTTTTGAGCTTTAATGTAGGCGTTAGCAAGCCATTCTCAATACTCCAGGGCAGCTCAACTAAAATCAGGTGATCTAGCCGCTCATGAGCTTCTAATTCTCTGTTTACTTTCCTTAAAGTAGCTTTAAGTTCTTTTCGTACATGCGCAGCGGTACTAGGTGTGCCTTCGCCTAAAACAATTAATGCAATCGGTTGTTTTCTACCAATTCCCATAACACACACTTGTTCAATATCTGGATTCCTACCTAAGCTGCTTTCAATGGGTACAGGTGAAACGTATTTTCCTTTACTCGTCTTAAACTGTTCTTTTACTCGTCCAATAATTCGCCACGAGCCATTAGCATTAAGCTCGGCTTTATCACCCGTCTTAAACCAACCCTCTTCAAAAGCGGCTTTGGTGGCTTCTTCATTTGCGTAATATCCCGAGAAGACAGCATCCCCTTTGATCAGAACTTCACCTTCTTCAGATAATTTCATTTCGACACACGGTTGAGGCGTTCCAATTGTTCCAAGGTGCTCGAAATCAAAAGGGACATTGCTACACGATAGGCCTGACGTTTCTGTCATCCCCCAACCTTCACCGATACTAATACCGATCTTATGGAACCACAGAAGCACTTCTGGGGAAATAGGTGCACTACCAGACCCAAATAAAACCGTGTCTTGAAGTCCTAGATTTTCACGTATTTTACGCGCAACAATTTGGCCAATAAACGGGATTTTTAGTAGTAGCTGTAAACGATTATTTGGCATCTTCGCCAAGATTTTAGACTGGAACTTAGTCCATAGTCTTGGTACTGAGAGGAAAGCAGTTGGGCGAGCATATTTAACATCTTCAATGAAGGTATCAATTGATTCAGTAAAAAACACTTCAGCTGGATTATAAATCGATGGAAGTTCAACCACACAACGCTCAGTGATATGAGCTAATGGCAGATAAGACATAACGCGAGTTTCCCCCGGTTGAAAAAATATCTCACTGCCAGATGTTGCTGACGACGCAACGTTTAAATAACTAAGTTCAACTCCCTTTGCCAAACCAGTGCTACCAGAGGTGTAGATGATCGAAAACGTATCGTTAAGGCTGGGGATGTTAATATTTTCAAGTGGCGTTAACATCGGCAACCAAGCACGCCAATCAAGCTTGCAATCAACTTTAGCACTAGGCATTGCTATGGTAATTAATGAATCAGGTAAAGCTTTGCTGAGCTCTTTGGAATCATCAAGTTTGCCAATAAACATCGCTTTAGCGCCACTATGTTCCAACACGTACTTTATGTTGTCTGAACTTGCTGTTGGGTAAATCGGGACACTAATCAGACCAGCCATCATTATTGCTAAGTCACATATGTACCACTCTGCCGAATTTTTAGCGATGATGGAGACTTTGTCACCCTCGACTAGTCCATTGTCAACTAAACCTTTTGCGACTTTCCGTGCCGCGATATCTGCCTCACACCATGTATAAGTATGCCACTTACGATCAACAGGTTGATGAAGCCACACTTTGTCAGGGTGCTTTTTAACATTAGCTTTCAACTGTTCTAACGGCGTACAGTAAGTTGTCATAGTTTAACTTTCCTTAGTTATTAAACGGTTTCAGACCTTAAATTCAACAACGCTACAGCACTTCGATAAATTTAAGCTCCCCAAAAAAGGTGTAAATTTAACCACCACTTGGTCAGACCACATTAATTTTTATTAACATTTGAGCAACAAATACTTATCATCTAGTTATTAAACTGAGATATGAGACAGCAACACTTAGCCCGATAAATGATTATTTTATAAATTAGAAAGGTCATTTACAAAATGGTGAGGTAACTTCGGAGTACATTTGTTGCCCGAATATATTACTGTTAATTCAACAACCGTAAGCGCTAAATCTATAGGGTGCCTATTTTTATCAACACGTCTGTCGTATATCACGGTAGTCTTTGCAATCGTGAACTTACCTATGATGAATTAACTTAATCTCCCCCATTTAACTGATGGGGAAACAGTTGAAATCGACGTTTACCTACTTCTTTAAAAGTGTGTCATTGAATAGATGTCGTTTGACAAACATATTTATTACGCAGCAGAAGAAGCAAGCTTTCTATATAAGCGCTAGAGGAACTTTTGATACCAGTAAGCGAGCATGGCTGAAGAGACGTTACTATGTTAAACCTTCCCAAAATGAAGATATGAAATTTTTTCATCAAAACGTTTGCTCTTCTCTGATTGTTGTTCGGCGACTAAACCCTACAACTTACTATCGTTTATTTTAGTTTCAGCAAGCCATCAATAAACTAAAAAAGCGCCACGACTTAACAAGTCGTGGCGCTTTTGTTTTTGTTGAGTCTAGCTACAAGCAGTAACCGTGATTAAAACTCAACGCGATAAACTGATGTGCTACCACTTACTTCGTTCCCAACCGCAATAAAGTGGTTACCTGAACGTGTGAAATACTTAATTGATTCAGGGCCTAAGTCACCCGCTTTCGAGTTGTAAGTATCGTTGTCGCAATCACCGTCTTCATCAACCTTAGTGCACACTGGTTGTGTAAAGTCTCGGTTGTTCAAGTAGCTGATGAAGCTTGCATTTTTAGGCTGTGTTACGTCGTAAACCATGATGCCACCTTGGCGCTCAAGTCCAACAAAGGCATAGTGCTTGCCGTTGATCTCAGCCACTTCGATAGCTTCAGGCTCTACGCCTTTATCATCACTGCGATCGTCACCGCTTTGGTTGTTATCATTGGTGCTGTTGAAGTTTGCAGGATCTTGCTCAAGTACGATTCGAGCAAAATCATCACCGCTATCAAACACTAACTCGCCTGACTCATCCCAGATAGAGAACGAGCGGCTACCGAATGCTTGAACCTTTTGGTCAGCAGCAAGTGTCCCTTGTGGCTTAATCACCTTAAGGCGAGCCAATTGATTATTGTCTATCAATGCACCAGCCAATAGGTGGTTAGCGTCAACGTCTAACTTCTTGCCACGCACTTCATCGACATAAGCGATACAGAAATCTTTTTCTGTGGTGTAGTTTTCGGTGCCTTGATAATCGTCACCGTCCCACTCGAAACCTTTCTCATCACACATTTTTTGCGTGGTCTTGATGCCATATTCACGACCATCTCCTTCGTTCGCAGTCACGATATAGGTGTTGCCATCCACACTGTAGCTAGTGATGCTATCTGGCATGTAAAGGCCTTCTAACATTGCGTAGCTTTGGAGATTACCGATGTTTTTGTCTTTGTTTGATGCATCTAGCTTAGCTTTATCCCAAGGCTTGCCGCCTAATCCCAGAATCGCATCCACTTGTGCACTCGCCACATCAATCGCGGCCAAAGCGTTGTTCTCTTGAAGGGCAACGTAGAGTTTTCCGTTATCAGCAAACGTTAGATATTCAGGTTCTAGATCTTGAGCAACGGTTGCATTCGGCGCAGAGATTCGAACCTTGTCGGTCAGCTCTGCATGGCGAGGCTGACCTTGATTGAATGCCTTAAAATCGATCTGCGTGACTCTTGCTTGCAGAGGACCATAAGTTAAATCCACCAGTGTCACTGAACCTTCAGGGTCAATGCTGTAATCCGCATTCGGCTCACCTTCATTTGCAGAGGCAATATAGCGACCATCTTTCGAGAAGCTCACCATGTCCGGTAATGCACCAGCCGTATAAGTAGTGATCAGCTCTAACGTGTCTGAACGATAAAGTGCAATGATGCCGTTCTGTTGCTTGTCAGCATTTTCAATCGCGACAGCAACTAATCCTTGATGAGTAGACACACTGTTCGCTGCACCAATATCAATACCAGCAGCTGCAGACGCTGATTGAAGATTAATCGAACCCGAAGATGTTGGTTCGCTAGCCGAGTTCATTGATAACACATCAACCTTCTGAGCTTGAGCGTTCACAACATAAAGCTTGTCGGTACATGAATCGTAGCTGACGATTTCGGCTGCAGAAGTATCAAACGGGGCATCGGCAATTGAACGACCAACTAGGCTGATTCCAGTAACCTCAGCATTGGAAGCGCTTGGCTGCTCGATGGATTGGCATTGAAGGCTAAAAGCATCAAGTGACGTTTGAGATGGCGTAGCAGTCGTTGGTGATGTTGATTGAGAACAGCCTACTAGAGCAGTACTTACCGCGATAGGCAGTAATAATGTCAGCTTATTAAATTTACGATTCATATATCCTCCATGATTTGAAATGCGATCATAGAGGGCTGTTATGACACTTATCTTTCTCTTTTATTAACAATAAATGACAACAATCAGTTTTCTTTACCCATAACAACAATAAGTTGGAGTGAGCATTTCATTAACAAGCAAGCAAAAAAAAGCGCCCAAGCTGGCTGGTGCTTGAGCGCCTTTAATAAACTGATTAAATGGCTTAGAAGTTGTAACCACCACCGATCATGAATACCCATGGGTCGATATCAACATCTGTTGAGTATTGTGTTGTTGTTCCACCCACTGTTTGTTTGTACTTAGCTGTTGTACCAATATCTGCATACCAAACTGACGCATTTAAGAACCAATCTTCATTGATCATGTAATCAATACCGATGTTAGCCGCCAAGCCCCAAGAATCGTCAAGAGATAGGTCACTTAAGCCTGCACTTTTACCCGTGCCATTCAAACTTTCATCGAAAAATACCGTGTAGTTGATACCCGCACCTACATAAGGACGGAAGTCACTGTTCGCTTGACCGAAGTAGTACTGAACCATAAACGTTGGTGGAAGGTGCTTGGTGTCAGCAACTTTACCTAGGCCATTAACAGAAATATTGTGAGAGAAAGGGCTCGCCGCTAGTACTTCAAAACTGATGTTGTCAGTGAACATGTAGCCGAAAGTAAGGCCTAGTTGAGTATCTGAATCTACTGAAAACTCTAGGTCTGGATTGTTAAGCACTGCGCCGCTGCTGTCGTTTGGAGATACCGTTGCTGCACCTGCACGGATGATGAAATCACCTTCTTTATGAGCAAGAACATTGGTTGACATAAGAGCCGCAATAACCGCAATACCACATACTGTTTTTTTCATTATAATTTCCTTTTGAGGGCTTAATTTTTATTGGTGAATGAGTAATCATTTCTTATTTTGCGTGCAAGGTAGCATATAATAACCCTACTTTATTGATGGAAATCAATTTGTGAAAGGTTATGATTATTTGTATAAATTTATATCGACCTGATCACTTTATTGCTTCATTTTATTGACAGTTTTGTAATGCAACTTTCCCGTGCGTCATCTTGTTAATTCACCCCCTCACTTTGCCCAGATCTCTTCGGATCAAAATAGAGCAAGCCAATATCTCGTACGCATCAATTTGGTGCAGATCTACAAGAATCAATCTCACCTCGTTTAATATTCAATGAGTTACATTTGGCTTAGTGCTTGCAAGTCTATGTTCATAATCATAAATACATTGAGGTTCTGACCATGCAAGACACTCTAACAATCGTTCTGGCCGGCGGTGTTGGCTCTCGGCTTTCTCCCCTCACCGATAACCGTGCAAAACCTGCGGTGCCCTTTGGTGGCAAATATCGAATCATCGATTTCACGCTCGCGAACTGCTTACATTCAGGGTTACGCCAAATTTTGGTGCTGACTCAGTACAAGTCTCACTCTTTGCAAAAACATTTAAGGGATGGTTGGTCGGTGCTTAACCCCGAGCTCGGCGAATACATCACCAATGTTCCCCCACAAATGCGAACCGGTGATAGCTGGTATAGCGGTACAGCCGATGCGATTTATCAAAACTTGTATCTGCTTTCTCGTAGTGAAGCTAAGCATGTAGTGGTGTTATCAGGCGACCATATCTATCGCATGGATTACGCGCCAATGCTCAAGCAACACAAAACGAACGAGGCCGACTTAACCGTGGCGTGCATGGAAGTTTCAATTGATGAAGCCAAAGAGTTTGGTGTGATGGAGATAGACGAATCTCTCGAGATCAATAATTTTACCGAGAAGCCACGCTACCCAGCATGTGTACCCGGTAGACCGACCCGAAGCATGGCTTCAATGGGGATTTACGTTTTTGATAAAGAGGTGTTAACACAAGCGCTACTGGCGGATGCCGAAGACCCGAACTCAAGCCACGATTTTGGTAAAGACATCATTCCTAAATTGGTCGGCAACAACCGTGTTTACGCGCACAAGTTTGGTGATGAAGAAGGCCGAGTGACCCAAGATGCGTACTGGAGAGATGTGGGTACTATCGACTCATATTACCAATCCAATATGGATCTGTTAAAGCCAGCTTCGCCTATCGATTTATATCAACCTGATTGGGCAATTCGTACTTACGAACCGCAGCTGCCACCCGCACGAACCATTGCTTCAGTTGAAGGTAATCAAGGAATATTCATCAACTCGATGATAGCGAATGGCGTTGTAATTGAAGGCGGCTCGGCGCAAAACTCAATCTTCTTCCCGAAAGTGAAAGTCAGCAATGCCGCGATTGTGATTGATAGTATTCTGTTTGAAGATGTTGAGATTGGAAAAAATTGCCACATACAAAACTGCATCATCGACAAGAACGTTAAGGTGCCTGACGGAACCCAGATCGGTCTTGATGGCCTTGCCGATGCGAAACGCTTCCACATATCAAAACAAGGCGTGATTGTGGTGCCCTCTTCTTACCAATTTGAAGAGTAACCTTTAACGTTGGAATAGCTTTTCTTTAAACGAAAAAAGGCAGCGAATTCGCTGCCTTCTTATTTACTCACACGGCTTAAGTTAAGCCTTAACTGTCCATGTATTCGATTAAACAGAAACCTTAGAAAGGCCCTAACTCAATCATTTGAGCAATCACAACAGAAACCAAAGCGCCTACCGACCAGAACAAGAACAGTGGTAAGAAGAAACGAACCCACTTGGTGTAAGGTACTTTTGCTATAGCCAATACCGCCAACAAGCCACCATTGGTTGGGTAAATATAGTTAGAAATACCATCACCCAATTGAGAAGCCAGTGCTGCCACTTGGCGAGTCACTTCACCAATATCTGCCAACGGAATAATGATTGGCATGGTGATCACCGCTTGGCCACTGCCCGACGGAATAAACAGGTTAATCGCAGCTTGTGAGAAGTAGATACCCGCCGCAGCAACAAGCTTAGAACTTCCTGAAATGATCTGCGCAAGATAGTAGATGATCGAGTCGACAATCTTCGCGTCTTCCATAATGGTCAACACTGAGCGTGCGAAGAAGATAATCAACACAGCAACCAATACATCGCTGACACCTTTAGTCCAGTATTCACAAATCTTGTTGGGAGACAAACCCGCCACTAAGCCTGGAATGATCGCCATTGCCACAAATGCACCTGCGATCTCAGTAAAGCCAAAGCCCATCGTAAGGGTACCGAAGATCATGTATGCGAACACGCCTAAGAATGCGATACCTGCGAACTTTTCACGCGTGGTCAGTGTTTTCGCTTCAACATTTGACTCGTAGTGATAACCCGTTCCGTGCAACAAACCCTTGGTTGGATCTTGCTTTACTTTGCGTGCGTAACTCAACACATACCAAGCGCCCGTCAAAAGCATGAACATGCCAACAATAAAGCGATACCACATGCCCGAATACATAGGGAGTTCAGCAATAGTGTGTGCAATACCCGTGAAGAATGGGTTTGCCAGTGCGGCCGCAAAACCCGCACAACTCGCGAGTAGGACAACACCGAGAGCCGTGATCGCATCGTAGCCAAGCTTGATACAGATAGGGATCATAAGCGATATGAAAATGACATCAAGCTCACGCATACCAGTGAAGGTTACGTTGAAGAAAATCGCCGTCATGATCACAGGCGCAATCACGTACAAGCCTTGTTTCTTGAGCTTAGTGGTGAGCGCAACAACCGATGCGTCTAGCAGCCCCATGTGTTTGATAATACCGAAAGCACCACCAACAAATACCACAACACCCATCACGCCAGAAGCGGATTTGAAGCCTTTAAAAAATGATTCGAAAAAAGAGGCTAATGTTGTTGGATTGCTGGTCAATTGTGTGTAGCTGTCTGGGTCGATAACCGTGCGGCCATTCATGACCACTCGCTCGAATTCACCAGCAGGGATGAAGTAAGTTGCAATTGCAGCAACGATCACCATGATAACCAAAGAGAGAAACGGGTGGTTTACTTCTTTCTCTGTGGGCGCTGCGTTAGCAGCTTGAGATGTAGGTACGGATGTAGATACCGTAGTCGTCATATAGACTCCTTATTTGTCAGCAACTAAGGTTCACTTAGCCGCTGGAGGGATTTTTGGAAAAACGAAACCCTTCACGCTGAACTAAGTTCGCGCTAATTTAGGTTGTTTCAAAAAGGCCTTTGATAGATGGTGCTCTCAAATGTACATAGTGAAGTAGTGAGAACTACTCTCTTTGCGTCCGAGCAAAATGCAGATGTTCAGCCAAGTCAGGCCAAACTGAATGAGGTCATTACAAGCAGGTAAACAGAAAAGTCTGTTTTGGTAATGCGTTTTTTATCAATTACAAAGACAAGCGGCGCATACTAGCACAACGAGTCATTAATTGTCAGAAAAGTGTGAGTTTCGTCATGCTTTGGTGAGCAAAAGAAAAGCGCCCACTAATAAGTAAGGCGCTTTTCTGCAATCGAATCGAGTTACTTAGGTGCTAATTCGTAGTTTTCTTGCATCTCATGAGGGGCAATCCCGTACTCATAATCCGCTAAGTAGCCATCCTTATAGACCTTCATTCCCTTCTCATCCCAGCTCACTTTGATCATCGCCGTGTTGCCATCTTCACTGCCTAACAGCTCCAGCATTTCTGCATCAATCTTAATGGCTTTGATGGTTTTAATACGCTTAAACGGCTTAAATTCAGTGGCCGAGAATACGATGGCCGAGCGATAACGCTTAAGCTTGAGTCCAATCGCAAAGATTCTCGATTGTTGCTCAAACTGCAACATATTGATCTAGGCTCAATTGATGAGTCTCGCATTTCAGAACTTGTGCGATTCAAAGTCGAAATGCCGGTTCGCTATGAAGGTGACATTAATTATTGGCGTCAGGGCGTCGAATTTCCTGTCGATCAACTGGCATCCAATAAAGAAGTCGATATTCGAGCACGCATTACCATACCCGAGTCTCAACTCACAGCAGGAGAGTTTCACTTCAATATGGAGTGGGCAGTTGAGTGTCTATAAATTAGTAACTTAAGCTGAGTTTTTAATCAAAGAAGAAAAAGTGAGTGAGCTGGAAAGAAAATCAATGGAGTGACAAGTTCGGAATTATAAAACCGATAAAGAGAGATTCACTGGGAATTCGCTGTAGGTTAGCGCAAATTATCAAGGATGGAGTTTTTTTGAACATGTCTTTAAAACACGAAACATAATATGCGATCAGTTCATCGGACTTTCAAGGGAGTAACAAGAGAATATTTGATAACACTGAAGTCAATCACACATGTGCTAATTCTCAGTTGGTTAATCTATGCGATGTTTGCTACGTTTAAATGACACAGTCATTGGAAAGGTATGATTTATGAAAATAAATGTTCAAACACATCATGTATCAATTAACGACGAGTCACGCAAAGACATCGAAGGTAAATTCGAGAAGATATCTAACCATTTCCCATCACTGATCAGTTGCGACATCATCATTACTAAAGAACACGGTCAACATCAGGTTGAAGTATTCACCAACTACGAAGGTGTACGAGTAACAGCAAAATCGACAGACGATGTTATGTACCCAGCTATCGCTGCAGCACTCAAGAAACTTGAAGCTGGCCTAAGTAACCGTAAGGGACAATTGAAAGCCGACCTACACGAGAAACCAACAAGCACGAAGCCAGAGATTGCTTCGGACATCATCCAAGAGATGAAATTGGTATAAATCGATAAGTAGTTAAAGCGAAATAACGAATAGAAACTTATTAAGAATTTCAAAGCCAGCATTCATTGCTGGCTTTTTCGATCTTAAAGCCAAGCAAACCTTCGCTTCTTTACCATCCCTCGAATTCAGCTCAACCCCACATCATTATTAACGCCCTTAAGTTCTTAGCAGCTATAACAATCACTTGTGGTATTTGATACAGTTATAAGCAGAAATTTAGACCACAACGGAATGTTTATTATGAAGAAAATCGCGTTGATACTTTTCCTTGCTACTCAATTAATGGCTTGTACCGAGGTTGGCAGTGAAGCTTGGTGTGCGGATATGAAAGAAAAGCCTAAAGGTGACTGGACGGCTAATGAAGCGGGCGATTTTGCTAAACACTGTATTTTCTAAACACGTTAGCTTCTAATTCTACATTGGGCTGAATTAATACGCTCTGTGTAAAACAATCCATGGAATAAGTGAGTTTTAATGGAACACCAACTAGACAACAACTGGAAGCACATCGAATGGGTATTAACCGACGTCGATGACACGCTCACTTGGCAAGGTTCACTCCCTCCAGAAACCCTGATTGTGTTACAAAAGCTGAGAGACAATGGAATCAAAGTGGTCGCTGTAACGGGAGCCTGTGCTGGTTGGTGTGACCATATTGCGCAGCTCTGGCCTGTCGATGCCGTGCTTGGAGAAAACGGCGCCTTCTTACTAGAGAAGCAAGATGATGCATTACAACTCTCATCTGAAACACCGCTAGAACAAGTGCGTAAGAACCAAGCTAAGCTAAAACAAGAAGTTGAAGCGATCTTGTTGAGTTACCCCGACCTATCGCTAACTTTGGATCAATCTTACCGCTTGTGTGAGGTCGCGATTGATATCGGCCAAAACCGTAAGCCTGTTGATCCTGAAACTGTTCAAGCGGTACTCGAAAGAATACACGCTTTAGGCGCACACGCGACGGCAAGTTCGATTCATATCAACGCTTGGTACGGCGAACACTCAAAGAAAAACGCCGTGCACCGTTTCCTGGCTAATAAAGGCTTATCGCTTGAGCAAATCCACAATCAAGCCTGCTATGTCGGCGATTCAATGAATGATCAGCAGATGTTCGAATCACTTCCACTTACCGTTGGCGTGGCAAACATTCAACATTATTGGGATAAGCTAGAGCATCATCCAAGCAGGGTCATGTCGCAGCCTGGTGGCTATGGGTTTGCAGAATTTGTGGATGCGCTGCTGAGGCTTAAAAGTGAAGTAATTTAGATAATCGCTCAGACTTTGAAGCAAAAATCGCACAAGTTTTCACTCATACGATTTCATTCATGTCATGTCCATCGATTAAACGGGCTCAACGAACTTAGAGAATAATCATCCCATCTCGATAAGTCAGTGATGGTGCTACATCTTGACCAAGTAAGACTGGGCCATCGAGGTCGACGATTTCAGATTGAACGGCGATAGGCAGAGCTGCACGCATCGCCAGCGATGTACCGAGCATACAACCCGACATCAGCGTAAATCCTAGCCTTTGAGCTTCTTCAGCAAGTACCAATGCTTCGGTCAAACCACCTGTTTTATCGAGCTTGATGTTGACCATTTCATATTTGCCTAACAAAGATGAAAGTTGCGAAGTGGTATGACAGCTTTCATCAGCACACAGTGGTATCGGGTGCTTGATGTGCGCCAATGAGGCATCGTGCTGTTGGGGTAACGGCTGCTCGATCATCGCAATATCAAATTCTACCAGTTGATTGAACAACTCTTCGAGATTCAATCCTGTCCACGCTTCATTCGCATCCAATACAATTTGAACATCTGCCGCAGCTTCTCGTACCGCGCGAACACGCTCTACCACCTGCTCGCCGTCAAGCTTCACTTTCAGAAGTTTCGCACCATTCGCGACATAGTCTCGAGCCTGAGTCGCCATGCCTTCTGGCGTGCCAATCGAGACTGTCATTGCAGTCACGATTTGAGCAGGCAACTCAAACAAGCTATTCGGAAACGTCTGGTCGTTCTGCTGAGCTTCAAAATCCCAAAGCGCACAATCGACCGCATTGCGCGCTGCCCCTCCGGTCAATAAAGACTGAAGATGATCTCGTAATTCTTCAGGATCAGTCATGCCGCGCTCAAAGGCCATTTCAAGAGAGCTAGCAGCTTGTTGGATTTGCGCTAACACAGACTCCGATGACTCGCCGTATCGTGGGTAAGGCGTGCATTCGCCCTGAGCTCGTTTGCCACCATGTTCAATGTAAACACGAACAACGTGACACTCAGTTCGACTGCCACGAGAGATGCGAAAAGGCGTTTGCATCGCGATAATAATGGGTTCAGCTGTAATCTTCATAATTTCACTCGGTTGATGTTCACTTTAACAAATGGAAACGTCGAAATGATGAAGTCGTTAAAGTGAATGTCGCAAATGATCAGTAATGTGTTGTACACCAAAGCGCACTGGGTCCGTCACTGGCACTTGATAGAGTGTGGTCCATTCTTGGCACAATGTCTCAGCCTCTTCAATGCTAATCGCCGACGTGTTCAAGCAGATACCCACCAGCTTCGCGTCTGGATTAGTCAGTCGCGCCGCTTGCAAGTTGGCTTCAATCGTCTGTTCTATGCTTGGTAATTTAGCATGAGGAAGGTTACGAATATGTGGTCGCCCAACTTCATGACACAGCACTAAGGCATCAGCTTGTGCGCCATGTAAAAGACCCAAACTCACGCCTGCAAACGAAGGGTTGAACAAAGAGCCTTGCCCTTCAATGATGTCCCAATCGTGGTCGGTAAAATCAGGGCTAATCGCTTCAACTGCGCCAGAAATAAAATCCGCAACCACCGCATCAATCGAAATACCGCTGCCTTCAATCAAAATACCTGTCTGCCCTGTCGCTTTAAACTGAGCGGATGTTCCCGCTTGTTTAAGCGACTTTTCAATCGCTAATGCCGAGAACATTTTGCCTACTGAGCAATCAGTTCCGACAGTAAGCAGGCGCTTACCTTGACGAAGCTTACCGTTACCAACATTAAGAACACCGTCAAAATGGCGTACATCATGAAGCTTAGTCAATCCTTGTTGCTGCATGTCAGCAAGCGGTGAAAATTCACTCAATCGTTGGTGCATGCCTGATGCAATCTCATATCCCATTTCTGCAGCGGCCATAATGGTTGACTGCCAAAAATCAGGAATAACACCACCCGGATTTGCGGTACCAATCACTAGCGTCTTCGCGCCCTGCGCTTGCGCCTCTTGCAGGGTCATATCCGTTAAGCCCAGTGAAACGGTATCACCCGTTAAACGCAGTTGACCTAGGCAGATTTCTGGTCGCCATTGATGAATACCGCGAGCTGTTTTTGCAGCGAGTGGGTCAGTAACATCCCCAAGAAAAAGAAGGTAAGGTTGAGCGATCGACATGAGTATTCCTAATTAATAAGCCCTTGTATGGGTTTACTTTAATTAAGAACTTCGAAGCTGCCGAATGCCTATTTATGGCGAGCCTATAACCTTAAGTTATAGGGTGAGTATGGATTTTCAATGAAGCGATAAATTGCTTAACGGAAATCGACTGAGGGGTGTGCTCTGCGCAAAGCATCGATACCGAAAATTGGATGTCTGGTTGAAGCGGCAACACACAGACCGCATCGTCATTTTGATATTGCTCTGCCGTCCACGGATCAACAATCGCAAACCCCGCTTGGTGCTTGACCAGTTCCGCAGCGGCGCTATACCCACGTACAGATATCGGGTGGTGATAATGCTGCTCACGTGCAATAAGGCGTTGATGTAACAGGAGGCCTAATGGATCGCGGCTATCGAGCCCGATGATTGGCAGCGGATAATTGATCAGATCATCTAACGTTAATTCCGCGGGGAAATGATCAACCGTATTGGAAGGAACCAAAGCCTTTAGTGATTCGGTTAATAGCGTTTCACGTAATATCGCAGGCGGTGCTTCATCGCCAAACGCGATAGCAATATCAAGCTCATGCTTTAATAACCCAGCACACAGCTCATCACGGTTTGCAGTCAGCAACTCAAAAGAGAGCTCTTGTTCCCGATACATTTGGGCTATTACCTGAGTTAGTAATTTAGTCGCCAGTATCGGCGGCGCACCAATGCGTAAATGCTGATGGCCTTGCTTCACTTTGTTGGTCAGAGATCGAAATTGCCCCAATTGCTGATACACCTTTTCCGCTTCTGGCAGTAAGGTTTTTGCCTCAACCGTTGGCACCAACCGCCCTTTAACTCGTTCGAATAAGCCAAACCCAAGTTGTTGCTCCGTGTGCGCCAAAATACGGGTCACGTTTGGTTGCGACACATGCAAGCTGCGCGCGGCTCCAGATACGGTTCCGGTCTGCATAATGGCGTAAAAGACTTCCAATTGTCTTAGGTTCACATTGATGTCCTTATGGTTCGCGAAACAAATCTAGGGTTTGGCTTTTCTTGTATTAGCTAAGCTGTTTATCGGTCTAGCTAGCGTTTTGCGTGAGTCTATTTTAGTAGCTCAGCTATCGTAGGTTGAAGTATCTCAGCCCAAGTTTGATAAGCCTTCGCATTCAAATGCAGATCATCACACGAGTACTTGTTCGACAACAGCTTATTAGGCGACAATACTGAATTCACATCTAAGAACGCAATGCCTTGCTGTGTACAGTACTCGCTTAGCTTGCTATTGAGCAGTTCAACCGACGGATTTAAACCTTGCAGTTTAGAGCCAACATAAAGCGTTGATTGCACCAATATGCGAATCTCATTTTCTTGCCACACCTTAAGCATATCAATGTAGTTCTGGTAGATATGGTCGACATCATAACCCTGAGCTAAATCGTTTATCCCTGCCATAAAACACACCAGCTTTGGCTTCACATTCAACGTGGTATCAATACGGCGCAACATGCCAGTTGTGGTGTCACCCGCTAAGCCACGGTTGACCATCGAAACATCGCGAAAGATATCCGCCCACGGGGCCCATTCGGTGATCGAATCACCAAACATGACTAGGTCTGCACTTGGGGAAAAATGGCGATGGTTATCTGATGTCATGATGTAACGACTCATACTGTGGCCTCGTTGCTGAATCTCAGACTGAAGAGCGACTGCCTTGAGGATCTCGCTATCTGGCGTGGCGCTATCAAATTGAGCTAGCAATCCTTCGATATGAGGCTTAAAAGGGCTAAGACGAGTACTCAGTTGATGATGTTCTTTAAGGGAAGATAACCTCTCTAGTAATGCATACAAAGAGCGGTTTTGACCAACTTCTTGGAATAACTGATAGAGATCGAGGACAGAGTGCTGCTGTAGCGCGGCAAGTAATTGCTTGTCTTCCATGGTGTTATCTAACCCTTCAATTATCTGATGATGAACTCAAGATAATATCCGATTGCGTACGGGATAGATAACACTAGAAGCAGAGAATTACTTTTCTTTGATTAGCAGATGGTTACGGTTATCACGGCTTTTCTTAATCAGCTCGTTGCTCTCGTCCATTTCATCTGACTTAGCAAGGCGATCATAAAGCAGCACGTTAACTGTCGCAGCCAAGTTCATGCAGCCTACTGTTGGTACATAAACAACATGATCTGCTCTGTCGGCGACATCTTGAGAAATAGAACCGTCTTCAGGGCCAAAGATATAGATGGCATTTTCTGGGTGTTTAAAACGCGGCAGTGGTGTTGCACCCTCAGCGAGTTCTACACAAACAATTTTCGTTTCTGAATCAAGGTTATCCAAAAACGACTCGACACCCGTTAGTGGGATAGTACGCGCAGCACTCTTGGTATCGGTATGAAATTTAGCGGCTTTTTCGTAGCGTTGCCCTGTGTATTTAACTTCGTCGACTTGGTAACAACCAGCCGCGCGCATAACAGCACCAACGTTTGTCGGGCTCTTTGGGTTAGTTAAACCAATAGTCACATGGCTTTTGTTCATGAATCTTTCTCACTTAACGAATAGACATAGCAGGGTGCTACAAAGCGTCGCATTCTACCAAAGCAGCGCCAAATTCAAAAGCATCGTAACAAACCGCTCTTTTTATCATTAAGCCCCTAGTTGCAAGGCTTCTAACGTCAAAAACCTAACCGCCATCATGTTTATAAAACAAAAACATTTCTGGATAACAATTCAACAACAAGTCCATTTACATTTTAAAACCACATTAATAATGTGTTGAAAATTGCATGAGATAATCACACAGGAAGCGTGACATGACCCTAACCATCAAAAACCGCCTTTATATTCTCTCTTTCATTCCACTGCTATTGATGGCAATCGGGATGATGAGCGTGACGTATATGAAGAGTACCGAGCTAACCGCACAACAAGTAGAATCGACGCGTAGCAATATGATGGCGATGAAAGAAAAGGAACTCAAAGCGTATCTGCAAATGGCTCAATCTTCTATCAGCCCGTTCTTGGAAAGAGGTGCAACATTAGAAGAAGCCTTACCGACATTAAGAACACTCGAATATGGCGAGTCTGGCTACATCTTTGGCTACGACTCTAAAGGCGTTCGAGTGGTTGTTGGACAAAATAACGATGGCATTGGTAAAAACTATTACGACCTACAAGACAAAAAAGGCAACTACCTGATTCGCGACCTAATCAAGAACTCGAAGCTTGGCGAATTCACCACCTACTACTTTCCTAAACTTGGTCAATCTGAAGCCCTACCAAAACTCAGCTACTCGATATTCATTCCGCAGTGGGACTTAATGCTTGGTACGGGGTTTTATACTGACGACATCGATGCGGTCATTGCAGAAATGAAAGAGAGCTCGAACGCTGCACTACAAAGCTCACTGACTGCCATCGCTATTTTCTGTGGATTAATCGCCCTTGTGGTTGCCGTGTTTGCAGTAGCAGTTAACCGAACAATTATGAAGCCACTTGAGCAGTTTGACCGTTCAATCAGCGCATTCGCGAGTGGCGAAGCTGACTTAACCGCTCGAATGGAAACCTTCAAAGCGCCAGAGTTCACTAAGCTCAGCGAGAACTTCAATGCCTTTGTGGCAAGCCTGCAAACCATCATTCGCAGCGTAAGTGATGTCGGTCAGCAAGTCGTAGCCGAGACATCTAGCATGTCTTCTCGCGCTGCGCAGGTCGACGTGATTGCTACAGGGCAACGTGAAGAGACAGAACAAGTTGCAACAGCGATGACTGAGATGACCACAACGGCTCAAGAAATCTCTAGCAACGCTAGCCAAGCGGCGGATTCCGCAAAGCTTGCAGAGGGCAATGCCAAAGAAGCGCAACAGATAGTAAACGCTGCTGCAGATTCGGTGGCAGGCCTAGCGAGCGAAGTATCAGAAGCCAACACTGTCGTGTCTCGTTTAGAAGGTGATGTGCAGAATATCTCCTCTTCGTTGGCGGTCATCCAAGACATTGCCGAGCAAACTAACCTACTCGCGTTGAATGCCGCGATTGAAGCTGCACGTGCAGGCGAACAAGGTCGTGGGTTTGCTGTGGTTGCCGATGAGGTTCGTAAACTGGCAAGCCGCACTCAAGAAAGCACTGGCGACATTCACAAGATGATTGAGCAACTTAAAGCTGCCTCAGATGCTGCTGTGAAAGCGATGGATTCAAGTCAAAACCGAAGTGCGCAAACCGTGGAAGAAGCGAATGCCGCAGCCAAAGCACTGGCGAAGATCCAAGCGTCGATTGATACCATCATGGACATGAACTCGCTTATTGCGACAGCCACTGAACAGCAAAATATTGTAGGACAAGAAATATCTCAACGCATCGTGGTGATTTCTGACCAAAGCTCACAATCGGCAGAACTCGCGAATCAAAACCGTACAGGTAGCCAAAACCTCAACAGTCGTGCAAATGAGCTGTATCACTTGGTGGATCGCTTCACCGTCTAATACATTTTCGGTCTAGTTAAGCCGTAATCAAACGATAATTAATCCTAAAACACGTCGGGCTTCAGAATCTCTATTCTGAAGCCCGTTTTTATCGGTGGAGGTTTTAAGCCATACACTAATCCAATTGCTCAGAAAGGAAGTCCACCAGCAGGCGAACCTTTGAAGATAAGTTGCGGTTCTGAGGATAAAGCGCCCAGATCCCTTCTTTGTCATCTCGATAATCGGACAGCACCTCAACCAACTCACCAGAATCAAGGTCTTCACTCACATAGTATTCCGGCAACTGCACCAAGCCAATGCTCTGCTTAGCTGCGTCTAACAAGGCTAAACCACTGTTGCACTTAATGCGTCCGTTAACACGAACTGAGCGAGGGCGTCTATTTTCTTTGAAACGCCAATGTTCAAATCCACCGACTAAACATTGGTGATTATTTAATTCTGATAATGTATGCGGCTCGCCATAACGTTCAATATATTCAGGGCTTGCACATACATAAAGTTGGCGTTGAGACAGCCTCTTTGCCACAAGGCTTGAGTCTTCCAAGCGGCCAAGACGAATCGCAACATCAACACCCGAATCGATAAGATCGAGCTTTTGATTGGTCAGCATCAGCTCAAGCTCTACTTGCGGGTGAAGCTTTAAGAATTGATGCAGTATTGGGGCGAGTTGGCGCTCACCATAAGTCACAGGCGCGGTGACTTTCAGTAAGCCTTTGGGTGTGGATTGCATCTGCGTGACCGCAAGCTCAGCAATTTCTAAACCTTCGACCAACAACTTACATTGTTGGTAATAGAGTTGCCCAGCCTCTGTAAGAGACACCTTTCGAGTCGTTCGATTGAGCAGTTTCACTGCGAGTCGTTCTTCGAGGTTTGCTACTCTACGACTGATTTGAGCCACCGACGTAGCGAGCTTCTGCGCCGCACCAGTAAAGCTTTCACGCTCTGCCACTGCAACAAACTCACTTACCCCTTCCCAATTGGCCATGCCTTTACCTTATGCTGAACTTTGGTTACCCATACAGTGTATTGAAGTTAGATATCAGTGTCACCTTGCTTGATATGCGCTGTGCATTAATCTTCGGCACCTATAGTCATTCCCTTACAGAACCATATTTTTGTCCTAACATTAACCTCATCCCCTATTGCTAGGGTGAGAATCTCTAAAACACTGGTACAACAAAGTAAGGTATCCCTTTGAAGAAGTTAATCATACTTGCATCAACTCTTGTACTCAGCACCACTGCGTTTGCAGCAACTAAAACAACAATTCAAGAAACAACGCTAAAATCTGACACATATGCTAGTGAAGTCGAAGCATACGATGCAGGCACCAACCTTATGGATGAGTTACGCGCAAAAACACCTTTTGAGCTTTCAAGAGAACTGCCACAGTTCCAACAGACAACCAAATACGATTCGTTCAAGATTGATGATGCAAATATGGAAGTGAAAAAGATCACTAACATGAACGGCGACATCCACTACCAAGCGAACGTAAAAGTGGACTACCGTTACACATACAAAGACGGTCGCAGCAGCTAACACCGAATGATTGATCAGGTCTAAAAACTGATCACCTAGTCAAAAGACTGATCACCTAGTCAAAAAGAAAGCCCGCACTCATAGAGTGCGGGCTTTTTTGTCGTTCACCGCTGATTAATGGGACTCAATACGAGCAACCATTATCAGCTCATATTCGTCTGTCTAATTTTGAAAATTACACTTCAAACTGAGACACAAGGCTATCTAGCGCTTCACACTGTTCAGCCAATGCCATACATGCATTTTCTGCGCTGCTTGCCATCTCAACCATTTGCATGGTGCTTTCAGCGATGCGTTGAACATTCTTATTCACTTCTTCAGACACTTGAGACTGTTGCGAAGCCGCCGTAGCAATTTGTGTGTTCATGTCATTCATCTTGCCAATTGAGTTACGAATCTCACTCAATGAAGACGCTGCAGTTCCTGCTTGAACAATGGTTTTCTCGCCACTCACTTTGCTTTCAGTCATCACGCCAACCGCATGTTTAGCCCCCACTTCTAAGCGTTCAATCATTGATTGGATTTCGCCAGTGCTGTCTTGAGTTTTACTTGCAAGCGCACGAACTTCATCAGCTACAACCGCAAAGCCACGACCTTGTTCACCGGCACGTGCTGCTTCAATCGCAGCATTTAATGCCAATAGGTTAGTTTGTTCTGCAATACCTTTGATCACACCAAGGATTGAGGCGATGTTCTTCACATCTGTGTCCAGTTCTTGAACTACACCACCCGCGTTCTCAATATCTTGCGCAAGGCGTTCAATCGAAGTCACGGTCAAGCCAAGCGTGGTATCTGCCGATTCCACTTCATGGTTTGCAACGTTACTTGCGGTTGCCGCATCTAATGCGTTACCACTCACCACTTCACTGGTTGCTTGCATTTCATGAACTGCAGCCGCGACCACTTCACTTTCTCGCTGTTGATTCGACGAGAATTCAGCAACACTTTGCGTGAGTGATTTGATGTTTTCCATCTCGCCACGTACTGCGTTCGATGTGAGAATAACTTGCTCCACGGTGACATGGATCTTGCCAACAAACTGGTTGAACGCAGAACTCAAACGAGCGATCTCGTCATTACCTTCGACCTTCATACGCTGAGACAAGTTACCGTCACCCGATGCGATCTCATTCATCGCTTTCTCTACGTTCTGGATTGGCTGAACGATAAAGCGATTCGATAACCACATCGCGAAAAGTGCAGCGAAAACAGCAACCGCCATACCCACTTCAATGATCAACTTACTCGATTCAATAGAGTCATCGGCTTGCTGGCGAAGCTCTTTCTGCTTCAGTTCGATCAGAGTTCGGATATCGCGCAGTTGAGTACGAATGATCGCAAACTCTGCGTCAAGCGCTGGCGAGTAATCAATATTGTATTGGTCTGCGTTTGCTGGATCAGCGAACATTGGCTCGTGCAGTGCCACCCACTTGCTCATCGCGTTAACAAGCTTTGCTAACTCGCCACGTGAAGATGGATCCAACACGCCCGCTTGATACAAGGTTTCGACACTTTGAAAACGAGGAACCGCTTTGTAAGCGTTGTCTTTAAATTCAAACTTTTGGTACTCGATCGCCGCTTGGTCTTTAGCAAGCAACAGACCTTGAGCAGAAGCGATAACTTGATAAATGTCACGATACCCATCTTCCAAATTGTCTAACACGGGCTGAACCACATTATTGAGCTCATTATTAATCGCAGCTTGAGCATTTGATCTGATAACGTTGAGCACAGTAACGGTAGAAAAAACAATCACAATCACCAACAGCGGGATCGCGATTTTACTCTTAATCGAAAGATTATTGATATTCATTGGGATTAATAACCACACTTCAAATAGGGATGCGCGCGCAATATACAGCACACATATAAAATCCCGCTAAGCTTTTGTGAGCTTCATCTCATAGAAAACGATACCGTAAATTCGTGTGATGTTTTTTCAATCAAAGGTTAACTTTCGGCGACTAAAATACTCTCTGATTTAGACTTATTTGCTGCTGATACGCGCAAATACTGGAGAAGTGTTAGAAATAACACCATAATGTAGGGCTCTAAAATAAGTAGGTAAGAACATGAAAATTTGTGGTGTTGAAATCAAAGGTAACGATGCAGTCATCTGTCTTCTTTCTCTGTCAGACGGCGTATTTAACATTCCTGATTGCCGAGTTTCTAAGGTTGCGATTAGCGACGCAAACGACACACAGAATATGAAAGACTTTCAATTCTCTTTTGCAAAGTTAATGGAAGATTACCAAGTAGAAAAAGTTGTAATTCGCCAACGTCAGACTAAAGGCAAATTTGCTGGCGGTGGTTTCGGCTTCAAACTTGAAGCAGCAATTCAGCTAATCGACGGCCTAGATGTAACCGTTGTGTCTCCAGCTGAAATCAAAGAAAGCCTTAAGCGCAACCCTCTTATGATGAAGTTCAAAGAGACCGGCCTTAAGCAATACCAAGAAGCACCGTTTACAACGGCTTACGCTTGTTTGATGAAACGCTAATCAAAAGTCGCTAGCCAATATTTTATATAGAAAGAGCCTGAATATTCAGGCTCTTTTTTGTTTCTAGTCATCGATTTTTAGTAGGATGAGTTTTGGTATACAAACTACCGCTCTAACACTGTTCGACTGCGAGCCTTAATCCATTCTGGCTTCCTCACCACCAAATAAACTGCAGCTGCCGACAACGCAAAGCCCATTGCACCATAGATATCGAATGATTCACCGAAAATAAGCCACGCTTGGATTGCTGTCGTCGGTGGCACCAAGTAAAAGACCGAAGCCACACTTGAAGATGCACCGTGCTCTACCATGTAAAGCAACAATAGGATGGCAACACAAGACAGAACGACCACCAGCCAAATTAGAGTCAACGTGAATTCTATCGTCCAGTTTACTTGCATAGTTTCGTAACGCATTGCGAACGGCAGAAACAACGCGGCAGAAGCCAAATATTGCACCATCGCACCGCCGACCATATCTGTCCCCTGACAGAAGCGCTTCTGATACAAAGTGCCGCAGGTAATACCCACCAAAGAAACCAAACACAATAACGTTGCCAAGCCTTTTTGGTCGTCTGACTGCCATTCAATATTGCCCATCAACACCAAACTAATACCCGCAAAACCAAGCGCTAACCCCAACCACTGTGCAAAATTAAAACGCTGAGAAGTACAGCTGATCATAATCAATGCGGTAAGAATCGGTTGTAAGCCAACAAGTAGAGAACTCAACCCGGCGGGCATACCTATATCAATCGCCAGATAGGTGCCACCAAGGTAGAAACCATGAATCAAGATGCCAACCACACTTGCGTGGAAGAATGCTCGACCACGAGGAATACGACGCTTAATGATTGCAATCAAAACCAAGAACAGCGCCACGTTGGCTACCATCCTCAATGAAAGTAATGTTGCGGGTTCGGCATATTCAACACCAAGACGTGCGCCGACAAAACCTGACGACCACAATATTACAAACACAAACGGAATCATTTTAATCAGCATTACAAGCCTCTGGTCAACTCTTCATCAATGCTGTTACCTTAGTTGGGTACAGATAACTAATAAAGATACAGATATAACACTTTAAATGGTTACAGATTGAGAGTGTGCAACGAGGGAGAAACACGTGGAAGCAGAACTCAGCGGCAATAAATACCTTGCTACCGAACAACATATTAAGGCTCAGATCGATAAGGGGCTCTTTCATCCAGACGATCGCCTTCCCTCGATCCGCCAGTTAAGCGAACAGCTTGGCGTAAGCAAAAATACCGTAATTCGCGCCTATCAAGAACTGGAAGCCACAGGCTGGGTTTATTCAGTACCTAAATCTGGCTATCGCGTGAAAGCACCGAACACCACCAGCTGGGATGCATCAAGCCAACCTCAAAAAGTCGATCTGTTGTCTGTCACCAAATCGGTACTCTCTCGTCCAAAAGGTCGCCTAAAACTGTTGGCAGGCTCCGCGCACCCGAACATCAACAATCCAGCGATTCGTAGCTTGTATGCCGAAATCGGTCGCCATAGCCGTTTGCAAACTCAGCTTCCCGGTTATTACCAACTGCCTCCTGGCGACGAGCAATTAGTAAAGCAATTGTTAAAGATCACCCATGATCTTGGCGTACCTGCGGGATCCAAAGAGATTGCGATTACTCATGGTGCTCAACAGGCGATCAGTTTGGCACTACGTGCGCTCACCAAACCGGGTGACATCGTGGCAGTCGAGTCACCTTGTTACTTCGGTAATTTATTGTTGCTCGAATCACTTGGCTTGCAAGCTTTAGAAATCCCGAGCAGTGTTAGCCATGGCATTGACATTCCATCACTGCAGAGCGCGTTGGACAAATGGGAAGTAAAAACCTTACTGCTAACGCCAAACTTTACTAACCCAACCGGCTCAAGAATGCCATTGGCGAATCGAAAAGCATTACTGGAGATCACCGGATCTTTACCAATTATCGAAGACGATGTGTTCGGTAGCTTGGCGTTCGATACACCAATCGCTAGCCTCAAAGAGCTTGATGACCAAGATAGAGTCATCTACGTCAACTCACTGTCTAAAACCTTAGACTCACGCTTGCGAATCGGTTGGTTATTGTCGGGGCGCTACCAACCTTTAGTCGAAAAGTACCTTTTATGCGACAACATGGGCAGCTCAAACCTGATGCAATCCGCGGTAGGGCAATTCCTCACTACCGGTAAATATCGCAGCCACTTATCCAAAATGAAACGGCTCTACCAAACCAACCAAAAGCAATTCCAAAGCCTGTTAATACAAGCACTAGATAGCCACCCACACCTTGTCGGGCAATACCACCTATCAAAACCGGAAGGCTCTTTTTTAAACTGGATAACACTGCCTGAATCGGTCGATAGCTACGCGGTCTATCAAGACTGTTTAAAGCATAAGCTCGGGATCTTACCCGGAACAGTATTTGGCACCAACGACCAATATAAACATTGCCTGCGCTTCACTGTCGCCAATATTGAAGAGAGCAAAGAGTGGAAAGAAGGGGTTGTAACACTAGCGAAGATAATCGCTAAGCACGTGCGTTAGGTTACCTTTCTAATTACCATTTAGACCAAAACAACAAAGCCCCATTCTGTGAAGAGTGGGGCTTTCATCATTATCATATCTTGAGTTGCTTAAATACGATGGTTAGTTAAATACGATTACCCTTGCCAAGCGAACTGTTCAAAAACTTTGTCGACTGGCGTTTTAGCAACGTGGTTTACGTAATTACTGATCACTTTCTGAGACAGGCCAAGAATCACTTCTAGCACTTGTTGTTGACCGTAGCCCGCGTCGAAGAATGCTGCCATTTCACTTTCAGGCACATTGCCGCGGTTACGTACCATGCTCAGCGTAAAATCATGCAGTGCTTGCAGCTTTTCAGTGGGTAAAGCCGTGCGATTACGCAGTGCTTCGGTAATTGCAGGATCAACCTTCATTGAATGTGCAATGCCAGTGTGTGCAGGAACGCAGTAGTGGCATTCGTGTTCAACGTTGATGGTTTGCCAAACAACCGTTAGCTCTTCAGCATCGAAAGATGAGTCACTAAACGCCTGATGAAGCTGAGTGTAAGCCTTAAGTGTGTTTGGAGATTCAGCCAACACACCAAACAAGCCCGGCACTCTGCCCATCTGCTTTTTAGCGCCCTCAAGAATAGGTTGGCTTTGCTCTGGCGCGGATTCTACTGAGTGAATTTTGAAGTTGCTCATTGCTCTATCCCTATCAATTTTCGGTTCTAAAGTTATTCAATCACGGAGCAATTAATGAATGTTCTCCGTTGGTGTAAAAACAATATAGATCAAACAAGAACGATCGTTCAAGTGTTATTTTGAACAGTTGTTCAATTTATACATTGAAGCCTGAAGAATGTCTTCGTTCATAACAAGAAAGCCCAACAGGCAAACACCTGATGGGCTTTCTCTTTTTCTCAATTTTTTTGCAAGCGGCTACCAATATTCTGCGTGAGCCAAGCCTTTAACACAACTCGACTTGCCACTTGTTACTTTGATTTCACCACCAGTTAACAATTGAGCCAACCAACCGTGAGGGAAACTCAATTCAAAGGGCGCTGGGACCTGCTCAACGGTAATTTGCCCAAAGCCCACTTTTGAATAGTAGTCAGGATCACCGTACGTCACTGCAAGCTCAATACCCTGCTCTTTTAGAAACTGCAAACCGAAGTTAATCAGGCGCTGACCAATACCACGCTTTTGCATCTGAGTGCTCACCGCCACTGGCGAAAGCAAATATGCCTTGGTTTCATCATCAAATGAAAGCGGCGTAAAGATAATCGCACCCACAATCGTGCTATCCACATCCGACTCACTAGAATCGTCTTCAGCGACAAAGCAAAGTAGCTCTGTCGGGGCTGTAGTCGTTAAAAGGTCGTTGGCAAGCATACCCACGGTTTTACCTTCGTTCTCGCCTTCTGAATCCGTAAAGGTTTGAGTGAAAACTTGAGTGATCGTTTCGATTTCGCTTGAATTATATTGTCTAAATTTCATGGTGTTACTCACTTACTTTAATTTCTTGAGCACAAAGAACTGATAATCAAAATCACGTTGTTCAGAACCTTTCGAAGGCTGTTGACCCAAGCCGTTCTTTGATGTGTTGCTATCGAAAAATTGTTTAACTTCATTGTCGCAATCTACGAGCGCTTTTGAGTTCGGCATCGTTGCTTTAAGCGCTTCTACTCGCTTTTGAAAGGGCTGGTAATACGCAAGCCAACCAGCATCGCTCAGTGCAAAGTGCTCCAAGACTTCATAACCCGCAGCTTGTGCCTGTTTAATTCGCTCGGATACCGTCGTCATGTCTGGATACTCTTTTTGCCAGAACGCTTTGCTCGATTCGTTAGGTTGTTCGGTATTCCACACCAAATCATTAACGACCAATATGCCGTCATCACTGAGTAAATTTCGCCACTGCTTTAGCGCCTTTTCAACACCCATGATGTAAGCGCTGCCTTCCGACCAAATTAGGTCAAACGACTTAGCTTCAAACGGCAGATCCATCATGCTCGCGCATACGGTTTTGACGTTGCTTTCTAAGCCAAGAACCTGTGCTTGCTGAGTCAGAACATCTAAACTCGGTTGATCATTATCTACCGCCGTTATTTGCACATCCACTTGATGTTCTACTAAGGCTTTCGCTAACACAGAGGTGGCAATACCTTTACCACAACCGATCTCAAGCACACGTTTAGGAGAAACCGAAACGTGTACCAACGCCGCTAAAGTATCTTCCGCTGTTCCTGGCCCTAAACGCTGTAAACCCTCAAAGATCACCTCAAAATCCGCCATGTACTGGTCATGATCGTTCATGTCTTTTGAAAGCCATTTCAGTCGCAGTGCTTGCTTCTCATCAAAGCCTTGCTTAATGAGCCAATCGAGATGCGCATCAGGCGCCACCTTGTCCATCGATTCATGCCAATCTTGCAAACCACTCTCGCCTAACAAGGCCGATAAAAGATCTCTCGAACGCTGTTTCTGAGCGATCTCTTCGTCCAATTGTTCGAGTCGGTTTTGTAACAAGGAGCGGTCAACCTTGGCATCCAAACACGCCTGACACTCTTTCAACGTCAGTCCACCCGCTTGTAACTGCTGCAACAATTTCACACGCTGCAAGTCGCGTTCGGAATAACTTCGATAACCATTATTGGTGCGTTGAGCTTCTATCAAACCCAACTTTCCATAGTACAAAAGCGTTGAACGGCTCAGGCCAACGAGCTCCGCTAATTCAGATATGCGATACATCCACTTCTCCCTCATTTCAGTAGTAAAGATAAACTATGAAGTTGTAGTCAGGTCAACAGAATTTTCGACACTTTTCTCGTTCTTTACCTATTTACCTTCAAATTGATAAAGCGATCTGAGCGTGTCTTTTACCCATAGAACGGTTAGTCATCGACATTGCCTGAACGGGATTCAGGAAAGGAGAAGTATTAAACTTGATGAATTGAAAACAATTAGCTCATAAACATACTTCTTTTTAACTGAATTTTGCCAATTTCTAAATCATTCAATAATGGACGAACGTTAACTAAACGATAAATAAACTCACCGAGTGAATACTTAAATCAACCACACATATACACCAGAAATTCCTGCTTAAATTTTTTAGAAAAATTCAAAATTTATTAGAAATTAACCCCTAACTTTACTGAGTATTTTGTTAGTCTTGGAAACAATTATTTACAATCCAAACAAAATTTAATTGGATCGCTTGAGGTTGTTTTTCTTGAATATGAAATTATTCGGCAGTTCTTTGATTCTGTCAGGAACTGCATTAGGGGCTGGCATGCTCGCTATTCCCATGGTGTTGGCCCAATTTGGCTTCATGATCAGCTCAGTGCTGATGCTACTTATCTTTATCGGCACCACATACTCTGCACTCCTCCTGGCAGAAGCATGCACTAAAACTAAAGACAACAGTGGCATGAGCAGTGTTGCTTACCTCACTCTGGGCAGCAAAGGTAAACACTTTATCAATGCACTCTTTTACCTGCTGCTAGTATGCATGTTGATCGCTTATATCTTGGGTGTCGGTGACATCATTCATAAGCTACTGCTCGACGTTGGTATCGATGTATCAGCATCCGTTGCGTATACCATTTTCAGCCTATTGATGGGCGCTATCGTCGTTTCGGGCAAGTCTTATATCGACAAACTGAATCGCGGGCTATTCATCTTGATGGTCGTGATGTTGTTTATCGTTATTGCATCCTTGTTTAGCAACATTCGCCTTGATTACCTAACTCAAACCAGCCAATACACGGCCAACGACGTAGTGCAATACAGCGCAGTTATCTTTACTAGCTTTGCCTCTATGGTGGTGATCCCGTCACTGGTTATCTACAACCGTGAAGCGACTCAAAAGCAGATCCGCAATATGATTCTGCTTGGCTCAGTGATTCCATTAATTTGCTACCTGACTTGGTTATTCGCGATTATCGGCAACCTCGGCACAGACGCGATCAGCCAGTTCCACAATATCTCTGAGTTGATATCTGCGTTCAGCGGCCAATCTGCTTGGTTGAAAGTAGTGATCGCTCTGTTCTCTGCTCTAGCCTTGGTGACTTCTTTCCTCGGCGTGTCGATGGCGCTTTACGACCAAAACAAAGATGCGGTGACCAACAACAAAGCGTTGGCTTATGCGTTGACCTTCATCTTACCTTTGGTATTAGCAGAGCTGTTCGCTAGCCAGTTTGTCAGCATGCTGGACTACGCAGGTATGGTACTGGTGTTCCTAGCTATCTGGGGCCCACTCGCAATGGTAGTTAAGGTTCGTAGACCTGACTTCCCTCACCTACAAACCGAAGGCAGCTACACAGCAGCCGGCGGCGACACGGCACTAATGGCAACATTCGGTTTTGGCGCTTTGATTTTCGTGTCTTGGTTTATGGGTTAGATCCCAATCGAATGGACTATCTGTTGCTATTTAGAAGGCAGTAGATACAAAAAGCCCGTTAGTCCTGCTATTAAAAATAGAGACTAACGGGCTTTTTACTTCTTATTGGAGTGCTTGCTAGTTAGCTCTTAAACGTACTCGCAATATCTTTCAATGAAGCTGCTAGCTGAGCTTGTTCTTTGGCTGTTGCAGCTATTTGCGTTGCACCTGTCGTAGATTCTGTCGACTTCTGCTCTACTGCCATTACGTTCTGAGCAATGTCTTGAGTCACTACCGCTTGCTCTTCGGTTGCGGTCGCGATCTGCTCAGTCATGCTAAAGATCTCGCTTACCGATGCTGAGATTCCTTGTAAGGTGTGCTCCACCTCTTTTGAATCCTCAACCGCTTTAGACGACATCTTCTGGCTGTTATCAATCACATTAAATGCGGTTTGCACATCAGACTGTAGCGAGCTGATGAAACCTTCAATTTCAGCTGTCGACTGTTGAGTACGCTGTGCTAGCGTGCGAACTTCATCGGCGACGACGGCGAAACCACGGCCTTGCTCACCCGCACGAGCCGCTTCAATTGCCGCGTTCAACGCAAGTAAGTTGGTTTGTTCTGCTACCGACTTAATCACATCAATCACACTGTTAATGTTGTTGCTGCTTTCATGTAGGTGCGTGATCTTTTCAGCGAGGTCATTAATTTCAGATGCCAGTTTCTCGATCGAGTGGTAAGAGTCTTGGACTGTGTTCAGACCTTCTTGCGACTGCTCCTCGACCATTTTAGCAGAGCTTGCTGTCTGCTGTGTTTTCGCCGCCACCTCATTTACCGTTGCTGATAACTCTTCTGTCGCCGTCGCAACCAAGCCAATTTGGTCTTGTTGTTGCACTAGCGTGTTCGAATTGTAGTGACAGGTTTGTGAGGTTTCTTCAGCGGCAGAAGCCAAGGTCAAACTCGATTGAGACAAGTTGTCGATAACGTTTGAAAACTTCTCTAGGGTTTCGTTGAGTGCCGAAGAGATCAGTCCAAGCTCACTGTTGCCAACGAACTTAGCGCGAACTGTTAAGTCGTTGTCATTACGAACCTTAGACAACATCACTGTAAGATCTTTTACTCTCATCGTCAGGTCGCTGATCGCCTTATAGCTCACGAAGGTCGCGAACAAGGTTATCAAAGCAAACAGACCAATACTCATCATCATCGCAGACTGCGCCTGTGACATTTTTTTCTCTGTCAGTGCGATAAGTGACTCTGCTAGGTGGTTTTCTGTTTTCTTTAGCTGAACAATACGAGCGGTAGATTGCGAGAACCAGTACACAGGATCAACATCAAAACCGCTCATCTTAGATTCAGCCAAACCACGAAGCTTTTCTACTTCTGCCACCGAACGATCATTCAATTGCTGTTCAAAGAAACGAACGTTAGCTGGGTTGCTCAATACCTCAAAGTTTGAGAAGTAGGTATTTTGCTCAGTCACCAAAGAGATGAATTTAACCAACATGCCTGGGCCAAATTCATTTTTTGAGAAGGTGTTGTTGAGAACCGCACGCTCGATACCCGCTCGCTCTTTACCTTGTAAAAAGTTGTAGTAAGCGATGGTTTCTGTGGTGATGGCAGCATCAGAGCTAAGCTCAGCAATTAACGCCGATACGCTCAGCAGCTTTGCATTAAGTTTGGTGTAGTAACCCAAAGCTTCAGACAGAGGAATCGATTGAGAATCCACTCGATTTCGAATAGAAGTAATTTGATTTAGGCTTTGGCTTATTTCAGTGTTCAGCCGAGTGATCTGCGGTAAATCGATTTCAGCAGATTGCCAGTATTCCGTTTTCAGATTACGTCTATTATCTGCACTGGCTCTTTGTGCACGTAGTTCACTGACAAACTTAGTGCCCTGTGAGCCGATAAACCCAGCCGTCATTCCACGCTCTTTTTGTAACTCATGCACAAGTTCACTGTACACAACCGACAAACGGGTAAGTTGGTTTAATGAAGACAATTCACTGGTGGTTTCTACGCCTTTTGAAATCGCAGAAACGCTAAGCCAGAGAAACCCTAAGATCGGTAAAATAAGCAAAGCGATGATTTTTTGCTTAAAAGACATATCAGTTAATTTCATTTTTATTTCCTAGCAGCTAACAAATATTTTCAGTCATCTAACTCGCACATCCTTAATAAGATGCACCTCAATTGTGACTGTATAATTATTCAACTTGATCAATGTGCATCAATTACCGTGCCACACAGATCGCGATGCGATGAAGGTAACATTTAACCTTACAAAACTCATTGATTTACCGATAAAACTGTTAGCTAAGTGACCTAACGATACCAAAAACACGTGCAACAACGTTTTATTGACGTAAGCGACTGAAATATGACACATTTTAACTACCCAAAAGGGGTAGACCTGCACCAATTATGTGCTCAGAGAAAACGATATATTCAGAACTAACTGTAGATTCAACGCTCACCAACGTTGATTCACAACTAACCAACTCCCTATTCTGCGCTGATTAACTGTCTATTCCTCGTTAACTAAATATGTATAATGCCGAATTATTAAAGTAGAGATTCGCAATAAATATGCGACAGCAACTGAGAGATATTGTATGGATTGTCCCGCTTGCGAAGAACATATCGGTTGGGAATGGGTAGAAGAAGCGGCCATTGAGCCCAATGAGGAATTCGATTGTCCAGAGTGCGAAGCAACATTGATGTACACCATCGATGAAGGCACCTATTACGGCGCTCAGCACAAGACCGTAGAAGTTATTGATGATTAAGATTATTTCCTGATGATCGGGATGTTTTATTAACTCTTTGATGTTCTAAGCCTGCGCAAAGCAGCTAAACACACCTTTACTAGAACGGGCGTTCAGCATAAAATATTGAACATATGTTCAGATTAATGAAGTAGATGTTATGGCTAAGACCGCTAAGTTCGATAGACAAGACGTAGTAGATAAAGCAACGAACCTATATTGGGAAAAGGGCTTTCATGCGACTTCTATGCGCAACCTGCAAGACGTGATTGATATGCGTCCGGGCAGCATCTACGCGACGTTCGGCAGCAAAGAAGGTCTGTTTAAAGAGACGCTTGCTCGCTATACCGAACTTGGCATCCTTAATCTGAACCGCTTCCGCGGTGAAACCGAATCGCCTATCAAAGCGCTGGAAAACTTCGTAAAACGCGCCGTTGTCGAATCGAAACAGAGCGCGCCAAATGGCATGTGTATGCTGGCTAAAACGGTCGCAGAGCTAACTGATGAACACGCAGAATTGTTAGCAGAAGCGAAGAAGTCACTAAAGATAATGGAAGGTGAGTTCGCCAAGCTGATTGCAGAATCACAAGAATTGGGTGAAATAAGCAAAGAGCGCGAGCCGACTCAACTTGCTCGTCATGTTCAGGTTCAAATCGCAGGCCTGCGTACCTACGCCAAAACTTGTGACGATATCGATTTACTCAACTCAATGGTTGAAGACGTATTTAAGTACCACCCTTTTTAGCGTCTGACCTGATAGATTGGGCACAATACAAAAAGACTCCACTTTCACCTTAATCGGCCTGAGCGGAGTCTTTTTAGTTTAGAACTAATTAACTTTATAGATGATAAACTTTGCGGTTTAAAGAGTTACACCTTTCTCATGATCAACGCTTGCGCATTAAGCATCGCCTCTTTGGTGCTGACATCTAACGTTTTCACGTTCGCAAAGCGTTCGACTTCTTTAATCGCCACATCGTGAGCGAAGATCACCAACCTCGCCCGTTCAATGTCTTTCTGTGTGATGCGATTACCAATCCCGTTAGCACCTTGTGTTTCAACCTTTATCCGAACCCCGAGATGATGCGCCGCTTTTTCCAAAGACTTAGCAGCCAGGAAAGTGTGGGCAACACCAGACGGACAAGAAGTGATTGCGAGTACATCCGCTTGCCCTTCTTCCGTCACCGAACCACCAGCAAATTGGTTGGCACTCGCTTCACCTTCGACCACATTCTTTTTAAGCAGTATCACGATCAAGGCCGTGGTGAGCGCTCCCGCCAGTGTGCCAATGATGTAGCCAATCTTGCCATCAACCACAGGCAGAACAATCCAACCGCCCCATGGTGCATGGTTTACCACATGGAACATAAAGCCAACCACATTACCAACAATACCACCAGCCACAACTGCAGGTAGAACACGTGCAGGGTCGGCAGCAGCAAATGGAATCGCACCCTCACTGATGCCGATCATTCCCATGATGCCTGCGGCTTTGCCCGCTTCACGTTCATCGCGCTTAAACTTCTTCGGCGATATAAAAGTTGCTAGAGCCATGCCGAGTGGTGGCGTACAAATCGCAATGCCAACGCCACCCATTAACCAAGGCTGGGTATTCACCTGTGTTTGAGCAAACAGTGTAGCGACCTTGTTGATTGGGCCGCCCATATCAAAGGCCGTCATCGCGCCTAAAATACTGCCGAGCACCATCTTCCCAGAGCCAGCCATGCCGGTCAGCATTTGGTTCATCTCAAGCATCACTTGAGCTATCGGAGCTCCAATCACCCACATCACCGCACCGCAAGTGACGAAGGTGCCGACTAATGGATAGATGAAGATAGAGCTTAGTGAGATCATGCTGTCTGGCAGTTTGATCTTCTTAAGTAGATTCACAACAAAGCCCGCAAAGAAGCCGACCACAATCGCCCCAAGAAAGCCGGTGTTGTATTGATTCACCGCAACCCAAGAACCAATCATACCAGGCGCTAAACCCGGTTTGTCGGCCATTGAGTAGGCGATGTAACCGCCTAGTACGGCAGTAAAGAGAGTTAAACCTGCGATGCCCATCTGCGCGATGTCTGCCAGAACGCCACTCTCTGGTACTGCGCCATGACCAGACATCATCACAGACAAAGACAACAACACACCGCCCGCAACCACGAATGGGATCATGTGCGAAGTGCCATACAACAGGTGTTCTTTAAGGCGATTGAGAGATTGAGCCCAAGGGCTGAGCGGCTCGATATACACTTCATGATGGCTAGAGGAATAGCTGTCGAAGGAATCTGAATTAGCCTCAAGAAACAGTTCTTGAGCTTCCTCAACCGACTCCACTGCCTTTAATTTTGTAACAAAGCCATCTTCGATCAATTTGGTCGAGATCTGAGCCAATACCTCGATATGATGGTCGTCGTTGTTGTCTGGTGAAGCGAGCATAAAGAACACATCAGAGAGTTCACCACCATCAGCGCCATAATCAATGCCCGTTCGGCTGATGCCTACAGCTACAGCAGGTTTAGCTACAGCAGTACTTTTCGCATGTGGGATCGCAATACCATCATCAAAGCCCGTATTACCAATGGCCTCACGCTTCCAGATATCATCAAGGAATTCACTTTTATTAGAGAGCTTACCGGCACGATCGAGTAACTCGACAAGCTCTTCAAATACCGCCTGTTTGGAGTCTGCTTGTAGTTCTAAGCAGATAATCTCGGGCTCGATAATGTTAGTGATATCCATGGTTTACTCTGCCTCGCCTGATTTCAGACTGAAGTAATTAGGTTCTTCCGACCTAAATTAAAATTTCGATGTTAATAAGATGAAAAGATTAACGGTGTGAAGGCACTCAATATATAGGACGAAAGGTGCATTAACTGGATTATTGTAACCAAGAACTCAGAGTGTGACTTTCACCTTGGAATAAAAAACGGCAATCCATAAAATCCACAGAACCCATAAACATATCGCCCCTCCTCTATGCGAGCTTTCCATACTGGATTTCCCACGCAAGATAGCTTTTGCAAGTTAGCTTCTGAAAAGTAGCTTATGTAACGTAACAGGGACGAGATTAAGCCGAGAATAAAAATGAGAATTGTAGCGGTAACTGCGTGCCCTACAGGCATTGCGCACACCTATATGGCAGCTGATGCTTTGAATAAAACAGCCCCTAAATTCAACGTTTCAATCAAGGTTGAAACACAAGGCGCTATGGGTATTGAAAACTTACTGACTGCACAGGACATTACCCTCGCAGACAAGGTATTGATCGTCTCTGATATCGACATTGAGCAGCCAAACCGCTTCGACCCAGGGAAAACCTTATTCATTCCCATGGAAGAGGTATTGTTGAGTGTCGATAAAGTCTTTATTAAGCATTGTCGCACCTAGACCTTTCATGAACGAATATCAGATCACCTTCTTCGTTGACGACCCTGCCGCGAACTCACACGTGGCACAGCCACTTAGCCGCTTGGCAAAGAAGTTCAAAAGTACCATCCGTATTATCAACATCACTCAAAACCGAACGGCCGATCTCTCCAAGTCTGTCGCGATGTTGCAAGTGGGTTTGCTTCGCGGCGATTTGTGTCAGATAACCGCGGTCGGTATTGATGCCGAGCTGGCCTGTTTCGTTCTTAAAGATGTAATCGCCGAGCATTACGCCATGGTTGGCTCACAAGTGAACCATGAGTTCTCGAACGACTTAATCCAGCGCATGCCACAGATATGCCCACCTTGCGACATCAAGTGGCATCATGCCAAAGCACAAACCCAACTGACCAAATTTGAATGCCTAAAAGGGCTCGCTCATTTGGTGTATCCAGAAGATCCGGATGAACTGATTCTGGCGTTTATCAAACGAGAGGAACGCTCGTCTACGTGTGTATCCCCAGGGATCGCATTGCCTCATGTGATGTTTGAATCTACCCAAGATCTTTCGATTGCGGTCATCGTCAGTGACGACCCGATTGATTGGGCTTCACGCATTGGTGAGGTGCACGTTGCCATCGCTTTGGTACTACCGACCAAGCCACAGCGAGAACATATTGTGGCGGCCACTAACCTAACCAGAAACCTGCTTCACGATCAGGTCAACGAGCGTTTGCAAAAGACTCGAAGCAGTGTCGACCTACAAGCCCTGCTCATGTACATCTCTTCACGCCTGATTTAATTCATCTCTCCCTTCTAAACTCAATTTCTTAATCAACTAAGTGACTCACTCCATTGGTTGTAACTCCATGGCTCACATAATAAAAAACGGCTGAGCAATCACGCTCAGCCGTTCTATTCTAGTGGCTTATCTTTTGGGTTTAGTTACCTAAGCCGTTTTGTTCTCTTGTTTCGCATCTTCCACTGAGTCGTCCACGGCTTTCACCAGCATCAGACCAACGATGAACACGATACCGCCACACAGTACGAACATCATTCTTCCCCAGAATGGGTTCGGTAGAGCAAACATCGCCATCACTGCCACACCCGACACTGCAATCAGAGAACCCAGCATGTGACGTTGTTTGTTATCCAGTTTTTTCTGAGCTGTTGATTCAGAAACCAATGGCGTCGCAAGGTTGTTGAAGAAGGTATCCACATCTTTCTGACGAGACGCTTCTAGTGGTTTGTAGAACAATGTCGAAAGAACAAAGAAGCCGCCTGTAAACACTAGGTGCGCGATCAGACCTACCGCTACTTTCAAGTCAGACCATTCGCGGCTCGTTAGCGGCTCTAGGTTGAACAAGTTCTGTAGCATTTCAGCGGTAATCACGAAGCCAACGATATAAGAAACAATCGCACCGACCACTAGCGTGCCCCAACCTGCCCAGTCCGGAGTCTTCTTAAGGAAGAAGCCACAGAATGCTGGAATGGTCATTGGGAAGCCAATCAACGCACCCACGTACATCATGGTGTCGAACAAGCTCAAGCCTTTTAGCGAATTGATAAACAGCGCGATAAGGATGATAGCTAGACCGAAGAAGGTAGACATCAACTTAGACACAATCATCAGCTCTTTCTCTGTCGCGTTTGGACGAAGAATCGGTTGATAGAAGTTGATTACAAAGATACCAGAGTTACGGTTTAAGCCTGAGTCCATAGAAGACATAGTTGCCGCAAACATCGCTGCGATTAGAAGCCCCACCATACCCGCTGGCATGTATTGCTCTACGAAGTAAAGGTAAGCGAAGTCGCCTGCTTTAGAGCCTGCGTCTGGGTAATGTGCTGCAAGGTCAACGCCTTGCCCTGCAACGAACCAAGGTGGCATGAACCAAATGATTGGACCGATGGTCATCAGAATACATGCCAACAGTGCCGCTTTCTTCGCGTTCTTTGAGTCTTTTGCCGCTAGGTAACGGTAAGAGTTCAACATGTTGTTGGTGATACTGAACTGTTTGAAGAAGATAAAGAATGCCCAGATTCCGAAGATGCTTACATAGTTCAGATTGTTACCAGAAACAAATGATGCGCCTTCTGCCACTGGGAAGTCTTTAACGATTTCAGTAACGCCACCACCTTGTACGATAGCCACCGCAGCACACGTTACGGTTACCGCCATGATGATAACCATCTGCATGAAGTCAGACGCGATAACCGCCCAAGAGCCGCCTGTCACCGACATAACAAGTACAACAAGACCCGTCAGGACGATGGTTGTCGTCATGTCGAAGCCAAAGATGCCCGATGCGATGATCGCCAAACCGTTCAGCCAAATACCGGCAGAAACAATACTGTTCGGCATGCCAGACCAAGTAAATACTTGCTCGTTGAAGCTACCAAAACGCATACGAATCGCGTCAATTGGTGTTACCACACGTAGTTGACGGAATTTCGGAGCGAAGTACAGGTAGTTCATCAGGTAACCAAATGCGTTCGCTAAGAAGATAACCGCGACAGCCATACCATCGGCATACGCTTTACCTGCTGCGCCAGTGAAGGTCCAAGCACTGAACTGAGTCATAAACGCAGTCGCGCCAACCATCCACCACAGCATGTTACCGCCCCCGCGGAAATAATCACTGGTTGTACTGGTGAACGTTCTAAACATCCAACCTATTGCTATAAGGAAAAGGAAATAAATTCCTACGATCAGAGTATTGAGTTCCATGTATAAGTCTTCTTTATTATTAATATCTGAAGAGCATATTATCCGTAGAAATTTTAATTTGTAGTATTATAAGTCAAGGTTGTGATAGACCGTATAAACTTGAATATTTGATTTTTAGGCATGAATGAAACGTTAATAAATAAAGAATAGAGCACTATAAACTAAGCATTCAAAATCAATACTTTACAAACATTTCAATCAGTAACTCAGTCAGAAATAATTAACTTTTGTCGTCTCGATAAATAGATTTTAATTTACTTAAAATTCATTTAATGCATCCAATTAATATCTGAACTCTTAGATGTTTGATTCAATAAATAGAGCGCGAAAAACAATAAATAGCTCGCAAAATGACCCCCTTACTGTAATTAATCGGCGTTATTTAGAGATTCGCAGAAAATACACAAAACGTGGGAGTCGGTTTAGTGATAGATAAGAGAAAGCCGTTGAAAAGAGGAAACTTAGAGGAAAGAAAAAATCAAATTGATTACCACAACACAGGGTCAGTTGCGGTAATCAAGTCATACAAAATACGGTCGTATAAGACCAGCTCGAGAAGCTAGTTTGAAACGGATAATTTGAAACAGTATTAGATTGAAACAGTATCAGATTGAACCGCGGTATTCGGTTGGGGTTCTTCCAGTACGGTTTTTAAAAACTCGGCAGAAATAGTTCACATCTTTAAAGCCGCAACGTACCGACACTTCATTGAGCTTGAAGTTGTATTTCTTAAGCATGAACTTGGCGCGGTCGACTCGCACGCGCGTGATGTACTCGGCCAACGTCATATGACCTTGTTGGCGGAACATTCGTGACAAGTGGTTGGATGAAATACTAAAGCGCGAGGCGATGCTGTCTCGTGTGATGTGGCGGTGGAAGTTCTCTTGAATGTAGATACAAATGCCCTGATACACATCCTGTACTCGGCTGTGAGATTTCTCGACGGGCGCATCTAACATGGTCTTACTGTATTGCAACAGCGCTTGCAGTAATAGCTCATCCATCGGCTGCTTATTACTCTCCCTCGCAAGTGAACTGAGCGCCTCTAGAATGTTATCAATCGCGAAACCCGAGCGCGTCTGAATACTGTGTTTTTGAATATCGTAAAAGCTCTCTTCCCCTTTGCGCTTGCTCACCAAACTTAAACCCAGCTGACGACGACCAAACAACATGCTCAGCACCGAGCAATCAGTATCCCAATTGGGTTTATTCCAGCAGTTAGGCGGGATGAAAATTGCATCACCCGCTTTGGCGATAACGTTGGTGATCTTGCGATCATGACTCTCCATTTCATTTATATACTCTCCGTCTAGCACTAACTCTAAGCGTGGAAAGTTCACCTGATAACTGCATGCTGAAGGCGTATGAAAATCTCCAGCAAACCAGATGTTGTGAAACGGTTCTCGCTCGTTTAATACCGACGAGATTAGGTCATGAAATATCATTTATTCGAACTCTTATGGGCAGCAATAAGGCTACGGGAATAGATATACTCCTTAGTGAAACATAGCGCTATTGAGCAAAATCACAATTTGAGAACTAGGTTACAAAAATCTAGTCGTGGAAATAAATCTCCAGTCATAAATCTGATATAGCACATTGTTCCCCCGATAACTCTACACGCCGAACCCCTTGAAAATAAAAGCCTCAAGCAGACTTAACCTATGTCAATAGAGGCCGAAAAACACGCCACTAACCGATCAAAATCACACTCCATCTATAAGGCAACAATCATCCAGTAAATGCGTTTTTTCTTCACTACAGAAGGCAAGTAATCAATTTCAGAATACCCCTAACAAAATAAAAAAGAGTAAGGGTTCATTATGATCACGACATTGATCAATCAAGATTTGATTAAGCTTTCGCTTAGCGCCAATTCCAAAGAAGACGTGTTTAAAGAGCTGATAGACGTGCTATACGCACAAGGTCGAATTTCAGACAAAGAGCAGTTTCTTGCCGACATTAAAGCGCGAGAAGAACAAGGCAACACAGGGTTTGAAGAGGGCATCGCCCTACCACACGCGAAAAGCAGCGCAGTGATCAAACCTGCAGTTGTTATCGGTGTCCACAAAGAAGGCATCGAGTACGGCGCCGATGACGGTCAGCCATCAAAACTGTTCTTTATGATTGCTTCTCCCGATGGCGGCGACAACCACCATATCGAAGTATTGGCAGAACTTTCTTCAAAACTGATTGAAGAAGGTTTCATTGAAAACTTCATGAATGCTCAATCTGAACAAGAAGCTTTGGAACTACTACTCACCAAACCTGAACCATCAGAAACCGAAACCAACGTTGAGAAGCAAGGCTTCATCATAGGTGTGACAGGCTGCCCAGCTGGCGTAGCACACACCTATTTGGCAGCTGAAGCGCTAGAGAAAGGTGCAGCAGCACTTGGCTACGATGTTAAGGTCGAAACCAACGGCTCTATCGGCGTTAAAAACAGCCCCACTCAAGAAGAAATTGAACGCGCAGACGCGATTGTCGTCGCTTGTGACAAGCAGGTCGACATGGCTCGCTTTGCTGGCAAACGCGTTATCTGCACCAACGTAAAAGCACCTATCAAAGACGCGCAAGGCTTGATCAAACAAGCACTCAACGCGCCAAGTTACCAAGCAGAACCAGCATCGACCAACCAATCCGTTGCCGAAAAAGCATCGCAAGCGCGTTCAGACCTTTACCGTTACTTGATGAATGGCGTATCTCACATGATTCCATTCGTAGTGACAGGCGGTCTTTTGATTGCCCTAGCCCTAGCGATTGGCGGTGAGCCAAGTGAATCTGGTATGGCGATTCCTGCTGGTAGCATGTGGAACCAAATCCTAGAAGTCGGTGTGGTTGCCTTCACCCTGATGATCCCGATCTTGGCCGGCTACATTGCTTATGCGATTGCTGACCGCCCTGCTCTAACCCCTGGCCTTATCGGTGGCTGGATTGCCAACAACGGTTCTTTCTATGGCGCTGACGCAGGCACAGGCTTCATTGGCGCAATCATCGCAGGCCTGTTAGTGGGCTACTTCGTAAAATGGATTACCTCGTTTAACTACCACAAATTCGTTCAACCACTTGTGCCTATCATGATAGCTCCGATCACTGGCTCTCTATTCATCGCAGGTCTGTTCATCTTCGTAATCGGTGCTCCAATTGCTGGATTGATGGATGCGCTTACTGCACTGCTAACCAGCATGAGCACAGGTAACGTGGTTCTGCTTGGCATCGTATTGGGTGGCATGGCTGGCTTTGATATGGGTGGCCCATTCAACAAGGTGGCGTTCCTATTCTCGGTTGGCATGATTGCCAGCGGTCAAACTCAGTTCATGGGTGCAATGGCATGTGCAATCCCTGTGGCTCCACTTGGTATGGCTATCGCAACCAGAATCGGCCGTAAGTTTGACCTGTTCGAATCTTCTGAAATTGAAGCAGGCAAAGCTGCAGGCGCGATGGGCTTAGTGGGTATCTCTGAAGGTGCGATTCCTTTCGCCGCTCAAGACCCAATGTCAGTTATCCCTGCCAACGTACTTGGCTCAATGACAGCTGCGGTTATGGCGTTCTCATTTGGCATCACCAACAGCGTTGCTCACGGTGGTCCAGTGGTCGCCCTACTTGGCGCAATGAACTACCCAATGCTAGCACTTCTTTGCATGGCATCAGGTGCAGGTGTGACTGCGGTTACCTGTATCGCGCTTAAAAATCTACGTAAAGCCAAGCTAACAACAGCAGCGGCTTAAGCCATTTCAACTCCAATGGCTTGAGCCCACTCTACTCTCACATTTCATTAGGCCGAGTAGAGCTCAAGCCATGTTTCCTTTCATGGTGATTTCGATGTCTGATTTTTCTTTAGCGAACGATTCGTTCGTACAACGCTTTTTCTACCCGATGACCAACGTGATTCAAAACTACGCATGGGGTAGCCCTTCTTCGTTTAGCCAACTGTTTGGTATTGATAACCAATCTGGTGAGCCGCAAGCTGAGATCTGGATGGGCGCTCACCCGAATGGTTGCTCAATGGTGACTGATAACGGGCAGCAGACCACATTATCGAGCTTGATTTCTAAGAACCTAAACCTGTTTTTAAGCGAGAAAGTGGCGAATCGTTTTGGTGAACTTCCGTATCTGTTTAAGGTATTAGCGGCTGAAAAAGCGCTCTCTGTTCAAGTTCACCCGAACAAGCAGCAAGCCGAATCTGGCTATGCTCTTGAAGAGCAGCAAGGCATTCCGATGACGGCTGGCAACCGCAACTACAAGGATCCCAACCACAAGCCGGAGCTGGTGTATGCATTAACCGACTACACCGCGATGAATGGCTTTAGGTCGATCAACGAGATCCTTGAACACTTCCATTATCTCGACATTGCAGAGCTTCATTCGATGGTTAACGATCTCGCGGGCGACCAAACGCCCAATGGATTAGCCAGCTTCTTCGCGAGCTTATTGTCTTTGCAAGGTGAACAAAAAGGCATGGCGCTGACCATGTTGCTGATGAAGGCCAAGCTTTCTGATGCACCCGTGTTCCAGTTGATTTCAGAATTAGAACAGCAGTATCCAGGGGATGTCGGCCTGTTTGCTCCGCTGCTATTGAACGTGCTCACCTTAAAGCCCGGACAAGCCATGTATCTGGATGCCGAGACACCTCACGCTTACATTAAAGGTACGGGCTTAGAAGTGATGGCGAATTCAGACAATGTACTCCGCGCAGGGTTGACGCCTAAGTACATGGATATCAATGAATTAGTCTCTTGTACTCAATTCAATGAAAAGCCTGCGGATAGATTACTGCTCAGCCCGATTGAGCAAGGTGATGTGATGGAATATCAAATTCCAGTCGAAGATTTTAAGTTCTCTATCGTGCAAAACTCACATCAGAGGAAGATCACTACCGAAGGTGCCGAGATCCTACTGCCACTCGATGAATCCATGGTGCTAACCCATCAATGTGGTGAAACCTGCGTAATAGAGAAAGGCCAATCGGTGTTCATTCCCGCTTACGCTGAGAGTTACAAACTCGATTGCGTTGGACGCGTGGCGCGTGCTTACAGCTAGCTCTCCCGAGTAGATACAAACACTGATCATGCCCTGCTTTGCGGGGCATTTTTCTTCCTACAGAAAGTTATTTCAACACCGAAGTACACCATTAAATATGACTCATCTCACACTGGATGAATGATGCAAATCACACTTAATTTTGCTTGGTACAAATGTACAGTGAAGGGCTTTTATTTGCTATTTCGCGAATCGGGTTAATCCATTAATTTTAATTCAATAACTTCAATAGTGAATGAGTTAATAAATGATCACACAGCTAACTAACGTCAACTTAATTAATAACAACCTTCAAGCGAATAATAAAAAAGAACTGTTTGAAGAATTGGCAAGCATGTTATTTGAGAACAACCGAATCAGTAATAAAGAAGCCTTCTTGGCAGACATCGAAATTCGTGAATCTCAAAGCATTACCTCGATGGACGGCATCGCTTACCCACACTCAAAAAGCAAGGCGGTCACTGAGCCGGCAATCGCTGTTGGTGTAAAGTGCGAAGGCATCGAATATGGCGATGAAGACGGCATTAATCCAACCGTATTTTTTATGATTGCTTCACCAGACAACGGTGCTGACCATCATATTTATGTATTACAAGAACTATTTGGAAAATTCAGCGATGAATTTATTCAAGATATCCATAACGCAAAAGATGAACATCAAATCCTTAATATTTTAATTAATTCATAAGGCGTAGAAAATTATGAACACCCTAGCAAATCAAGCTACGAATACTAATAATAAAAACAGTAGTAGCGACTTTAAAAAACTCCTTAGTACCATGAAAGGCCACCTGCTTTTCGGAACCTCACACATGCTGCCTTTCATCGTAGCCGGTGGTGTTCTGTTGGCGTTAGCGGTCATGGCATCAGGCAAAGGTGCCGTACCAGCAGACGGCTTGCTGGCAGACATCTCTAATATCGGTATCAAAGGCCTTGTTCTTTTCCCAATCATTCTTGGCGGCTTTATTGGTTACTCCATTGCAGATAAACCAGCACTAGCACCTGCAATGATCTCTTCTGGCATCATGGCTGACATGGGCGGCGGTTTCCTTGGCTGTATCGTGGCAGGCTTTATCGCCGGTGGCGTGGTGTTCCAACTTAAGAAGATCCCACTTTCTGCAAACATGACGGCACTAGGTGCGTACTTCATCTACCCGCTTCTAGGTACGTTAATCTCTGCAGGTATCGTACTGTGGGGCATCGGTGAGCCAATTAAACTGTTCATGTCTTCAATGAACGAGTTCCTAGCTTCAATGGCTGGTGCATCTAAGATGGTTCTGGGCACAATCCTTGGCGGTATGACGGCGTTTGATATGGGCGGCCCTATCAACAAAGTCGCGACCCTATTTGCCCAAACTCAAGTAGACACACAACCTTGGCTAATGGGCGGCGTTGGCATCGCGATTTGTACTCCACCTCTAGGTATGGCTCTGGCGACTTTCCTATTCAAAAACAAGTTCTCTAAACAAGAGCAAGAAGCAGGTAAAGCGGCAGCAATCATGGGTTCTATCGGTATCTCTGAAGGTGCTATCCCGTTCGCAGCAAATGACCCAATGCGCGTACTTCCTTCAATCGTTGCCGGTGGTATCGTGGGCTGTGTATTCGGCTTCATGACAGACGTTCTACTGCACGCACCGTGGGGCGGCCTAATCACTGCGCCAGTATCAAGCAACATTCCAATGTACGTCGTCGGTATTGCGCTTGGCTCGCTAACCACAGCCGTTATCGTAGGCTTCTGGAAACCGGTAGCGGTAGAAACAGAAGAAGACATGGTTGAAGCGCCAGTACAAGCTCAAGCCGCTCCTGCAGCAGGCGAAGGCGAGTACGACATCGTAGCTGTAACATGTTGCCCTTCTGGTGTTGCACACACCTTCATGGCGGCGAAAGCACTAGAAAAAGCAGGTGCGGCAGCGGGTCTGAAAATCAAAGTAGAAACTCAAGGTCAAAACGGTATTCAGAACCGCATCAGCGACCTAGATGTGGCGAACGCGAAGCTGGTTATCTTGGCTCACGATATTCAAGTGAAAGACGCTCACCGCTTTGCTAACGCGAACGTGATTGAGTGTTCAACCAAGGAAGCAATGAAGAAAGCCGCGACTATGGTGGCTATCTAAAACCTAAGATTATTTAAAACCAAAGGTTATCTAAATAATCAATAAATTAATGAATGTTCACTATTGATAAAGTAACTACCCCTAGTAACTAAAATCCCCATTCGTCTAGTCAACGAATGGGGATTTCTTTTTACAAAACAACTCGTAGGATCAACAGAATCAGCTCTTAGGATCGAGCGTCTCTTCGGTTTCTAAATCGAACAGGTGACATTGGCTGGTGTTGAAATGCAGCACCGTTTCTTCACCACTGTTTGCCGTGCGATCCGCATCAAAAGGCACGCGAGCCACCAGCTTATCTGCACCGAATTTAAAGTAGAGATACAGCTCATTACCCATCGACTCAACCACATCAAGCCTGTGCGTTTGAGTATTCACTTCCGCCAGCGGCGCATCGTGATTAGCCAGTTGAATGTGCTCTGGACGAACACCAAACCATACCCACTCACCCATCTTTTCACGAGCGATAATCTGCTTGTCTTGTGGCAGTGTCCAACGAGTCCCACTTTCAGAGACCACGTTCATCACGCCATCAATCTCATCCAATCTCACCTTGAGAAGATTCATCGCTGGCGAACCAATAAAGCCTGCGACAAACTTGTTTGCTGGGTACTGATAAAGGTTCATTGGCGTATCGACTTGCATAATCTCACCTTGATTCAACACACAGATGCGATCGCCAAGGGTCATGGCTTCCACCTGATCGTGTGTCACATAGATCATGGTGGCGTTCTGCCCTTCTTGCTTCAGGTTATTGTGCAGCTGTGCAATGCTGACACGAGTCGAAACACGCAGCTTGGCATCCAAGTTAGACAAGGGCTCGTCAAACAAAAACACATCTGGCTTACGCACCATCGCACGGCCAAGCGCCACACGCTGCCTTTGACCACCCGACATTTCACCCGGCTTATTATTTAGCAGGTGTTCGATATCGAGAGTCTTGGCTGCATCTTCAATTCGCTCATTGATTTCATGCTTTGGCAGCTTCTGTTGCTTCAGGCCAAAAGCCATGTTTTCGTACACCGACATGTGCGGATAAAGCGCGTAGTTCTGAAACACCATCGAGATACCACGATCTTTAGGTGGCAATTCGTTTACACGCTTATCGCCAATGTAGACATCGCCTTCTGAGATATCTTCAAGGCCTGCGATCATGCGAAGTGTCGTAGATTTTGCGCAGCCAGACGGCCCAACAAACACCATGAACTCACCTTCGCGAATATTCAGATCGACACCGTGCACAGCCTTAAAACCATTTGGGTAGGTTTTTTCTACCCCTCTCAGTGTGACTTCAGCCATAACCTGTCCTTAAATCAATTCGTTAAATACTATCTTTGCAATCTGTCGTGGACGTTTTAGCCACGTTCTTGCAGTTGGTTGAGCTCAAAATGGGCGACTGATGCTATAACCAGATCCGCCACTGGCTCTAACTCGCTGTGTTGTGCAGTCCCCGTCAGAACACCGACATTGCTTGCGCCTGCATTGCGGCCAAATTCCATATCCGAAACCGTGTCACCAAACATGATCACCTCATGAGGCTCAATACCGCATTGTTCACAGAAGGCATTGAGCAGTGCTGGCGCTGGTTTAGGTTCGATATCACCATCTGAGTAACCGACATAATCAAACATCTCGCTCAAACCCGATTGCTCTAGTGTGTAGATGGTTGAGTCTTTGGTGTCTGCGGTCGCGATGCCTAAAATCATGCCTTGCTGCTTAAACAGGCCAAGCTTTTCAGCCACACCTGGTAGTGCTTCAATCCAGCTTGGGTTCTCTTCCACTTCGTCATTGAAAGCGGCTTTGGTCACCTTAGTGAACTCAGCGAGCGAGACATTAGGTTGCAGCATGTTGAACCACGCTGTTGCGGTATCTTCCACTGGGTTTGAGGCTAATAGTCCATAGTTATCAACCACATCACCTTCCACGCCGATAGCCAAGAGTAACTCAGCAGGTGTGACAGTTTGATTACCCTGATGCTGGTCACTGTAAGATTTCACACGCTCACAAGCACCACGAGAAACGTTAAGCCACATCTTGTGGAACTCTAACAATGTGCCGTCTTTATCAAATAACATCGCCTTAAACTTCATCACGGCTCATTCGCTCCATTAGTTCTCCCCAAGTACGCACTAGGGGTTGGTTAAATTCTGGTTGTTTGCCGTCGAATACGGCATTGATGCAGCCTTCAAATTCATGCTCGTTAGATGAAGGTTGAGTAGTGTTGATTAGTGCTGAAGAAAGCTCCCCACGACGAATATCGACTCGACACCAACGGTACCCTTCCTCAATATGGATACTTTGCAGCTCATCACTCAAAGCGATTCGATCTACAATCTCGCCATCAACTACGCACTCCGCGTAGTAAGGGTTTTCTGAATCAGTGACTGCGATACGATAACTAAGTGCCTGCCCTTTAGAATCATTACCCGGAAGCAAGTCACCCAGGTTGATGTCAAACTTCAAGCCGCAACGACGCTCTAAATACACTTGTCCATTGCGCAGACCCGACAAAATTCCTTCACCACTTAAGCCATGGCTGTAAACGAAGGTGGATGGGTCACCATAGATAGAAGGCTCATCCGATTTAGGATTACGTTCATGGGGCTCAAGGTGCGAATCACTGCCGCCAATCGCCGTAATACGCTGGCCACAATTCCACATGTCATTGAGAACTAATAACGCATCTTCGGTCGCTTTCGGTGAGGTCGACCAAGTTGGGTCACAACACACTTCAAACGTAGACACTTGGCTGAGATCCACTTGATCGTAATGCCAATGCCACGGCTTCATCATCGGGTGATTAATGCCAAGGGAACTGTCTCCACTTTTAGCTAAGTTCAATCCCGCTTCCATCGTCGCTTGGCTGCTATGTTCAACGTCTCTAAGGTCTAATGACTTAACCGGGCCATGCACATTGAAGTGCCCGAGATCGGTCGTGACTTCTAACGCTGGTAAAAACAAACATTGGTTTGATACAGGCAACTTAGGCTGACAAATGTTGTGCTCGGTGAAGAAGAAGAAATCGAGCCCTTGTGATTCCACAATATCTTTCGCCGCGGCCAAGGTATTGTGACCATCAGAAAGCTGAGTGTGGGCGTGTAAATCGCCGCGATACCAACGAGAATCAGAGCTCAACATGTGGCTGTAGTCGAACTCGATATCATGATCCGTTGTGACTGTTGGGTTCAGTTCTAGCTCACTCTCAATTCCGTCAGTATTTAGCTCATTAGAATGATTAACTAAGTCATCAGAGCAAAGCACATCGACTTGATACTGCATCGCACGCTCGGTGCGAAACTCACCTTCGAGATTGTAAAGTTCTAAGAACCATTCGCCCGATGGAATCGCACCATCAATTGCGCCTAGCCCTGAGTTTTGCGGTTGAATTGTGAGTGACTTGTGCGCCTTTTCAAACAACACCTTGCCACGAAATGCTTGGTTGGCATCGTAGGCCGCTGCGTACAAGAATCCTTTTTTCACCGTCGTACCTGTAATGGTTACGCAGTGAGAACCTGCTGGTACATCAAAGGGGATACGTACTCTGCCAAACGGCAGCTCACCTTGAAATTGGGTCATTGTCTTCACCAAGTTCGTCCTAATTGAAGGACTGGGTAAAAAGAGGCCCACCCGAATAGATAGGCCTTTGTTAGTTAATCGCTCTTCGTTACTAATAGCCAAGAGCTAACCGCTTTACAGATTAAGAACGATTCGCTCGGTCTAGTGCACGTTGTGCTTTCTTCGCCGCTTGTTTTAGCGCTTGGTCAGCAGGCACGTTTTGGATTTGAATCTGATCCGCTGCCACTTTCAGAGCGTCCATGATCTTACCGTTGGTAGGGTCTAGGAAGTCTTTGGTCGCCGTGTTCGCTTGCTTCAAAGGAATCAGAGCTTGCGGGTTATCTTTAGTGAACGCTTGGTATTCTGGTACTTCAGAAACGCTGTTACGCACTGGGATGTACCCCGTGAACATTGACCATGCCGCCGTGTTCTTCGCATTGGTGTAGAACTCAACGAATTCGAACGCGCCTTTTGCAGCAGCTTCGTCTGTGCCTTTTGGCATCACGTAAACCAGCGCACCTGCTTGTGGTGCAGAAGGGTTTGAACCCCAACCTGGCTGTGTGGTTGCTGAAAGCTTAGTGAAGTCCAAATCACCTTGGTCGCCCGATGAACCGGTGTAACCCAACGCGTTGTCTTTCATTACGTCATCGATGGTTTTGTACCAGTATTCCCAACCTTGACCGCCGTAGTGAATACGCATGATTTGATCATCGTGGATCCACTTACGGAAGCTGTCCCACACTTCAACCCATTCAGCCGAATCGATTAACACGGTTTTGCCATCATCACTGATGATCTTCGCGCCGTTAGAGAAAGCCGCGTCAATCATGTTGTCTTGGCCCCACATCGGCTCCCAGCCGTAGAAGGTCACGTTGCCTTTGTCATCACGTTGGGTAACTTTCTCCGCGACCTTAGCCACGCCTTGCCATGTGTTTAGGTCTTGCTCAGTAAAGCCGTTATCTGCCAATACCTGCTTGTTGTAGTAAAACACTTGAGTCGTACCGTAAGCAGGTAAGCCGATGATGGTACCGTCGTCTGCCGTCACTTGGTCTTTAAACGCGCCAATGAAATCAGAGAAGTTGAACTCTTCATCCATGAACGGCGTTAGGTCACGGCTCAAACCACGTCCGTGCATCGCTTCCGCACGACCTGAATCTAGCAGCACAAGTTCAGGTGCAGTTCTAGACGCTAGACCTGCTTGCAGCTTCTGGTAGGTTTCCGTGTAGTTGCCTTGCAATGCTGGCTTCACCACATACTCATCTTGGCTCGCGTTGAACTCTTCGATGAGCTTAGTCATCATTTGCTGTGGCTTAGTACCACCGGAATACCAAAAGTTAACTTCGGTTGCGGCTAGAACACTGCTAGAGAACATAGACGCGCTTGCTACGCCAGCACACACTAGTGCGAGAGTTTTTAATTTCATTTCCGTTTACTCTTTTACGCCGTTATCGGCGATACCTGAAAGAATCGTCTTTTGACAAATGACGAATAGAATTAACAAAGGCAATACTGCAATGGTGCTCGCCGCCATAATTTGCGACCAGTTCAACCCATAGTTACCTTCGGCAATAAAGTAGTGACGAATACCAGTAGCGATCAGATTTAAATCCTGAGTCGTAATCACCAGGCTTGGCCACATGTAGCTGTTGTAATTGGTAATAAAAGTGATGAGGAACAGTGTTGCGACTGCTGCTCGGCATTGCGGTAAGATGATTGCCCATAAGATCTTGAGCTCACCTGCACCATCAATTCGTGCCGCTTCAATCAGCGACGGGTGCACCTTGATAAACACTTGGCGTAGATAGAACACACCGAAAACCGACGCCGCGTTCGACGCCACTAGCCCCATGTGCGAATCCAACAAACCCAGTTTTGCTAAGGTGATATAAGACGGAATGTAAGTCACCGCGCCCGGCAGCATGTAACAACCCATCACGATGAAATAGAGCACCGTCTTTGAGCGAAACTTCAGCTGAGTCAGCGCATATGCAAACATCGCCGAATTCACAATCACCAAAAACGTAGTGAACAAAGCCACGCTAAAACTGTTGAAGATGTACAAGCCAAACGGCGCGCTGTGAAAGGTTTCGACAAAGGTTTCCCAGCGGAATTGCTCTGGAATCAAATCCAGTGGGTTAGCAAAGATCTCATCGTTGCTTTTCAGTGAACCAGACAACATCCACAAGAACGGGAACACCATAATGGTTCCGCACGTTGCCAAGAACACGTGCTTAGCCAGTGCGAGGAACGAACGGCGATCCACTGAAATCTTCTTTGACGCAACCTCTGATTTGGTCGCTTTGGTTTGTGCTATAACTTTGGCTTTCGCTGCGCTCTGGTTTAATACTTGATTGGCATCCAATACTTGCGTGGTCATAATTCTGTCCTTTCAAAAATCGACTAGTAGTACACCCAGCGCTTGCCGATGTAGGTATTAATAAGTGCCAACAATCCAGTAATCAGGAATATCACTAACGATGTCGCGGCTGCCGGTCCCATTTCGTAACGCTCAAAGGCTTGTTGGTAGAACAAGTACAACAAGGTACGAGTCTCACCGCCTGGCCCGCCCTGCGTTAAGATCTGGAACTGATCGAACGCCTGCATTGCCGTAATAATATTGACCACCACCAAGAAGAACGTAGTTGGTGAAATCAGTGGCAGCGTTATCTTCAAAAAACGCGTTAAGCTGCTGCAACCATCAATCAAAGACGCTTCGTACAGAGACTCAGGAATCTTGTTGAGCGCACTGATGTAAAACAGCATCGTCCAGCCAATCGCCTGCCAAACCGTCACGATAATCACCGCAATCAAGGCTGTGTTTCCATTCTCTAACCATGGAATCGCACTAAACCCAGCCGACTCTAATAAGTGATTTGCCAAGCCCGACTTCGTCTCGAACACCCAAGACCAAACAATCGACACCGCGACCGTTGGCGTGATCCAAGGAGAGAAGATCACCGCACGATAGAATTGGCTACCCTTGAAGTTTTTGTGCAGCAACATCGCAAACACAAGCCCAAGAATGATGGTTGGAATCACCACACCGACCGAGAACCAAAACGTGTTGAGCACCGCTTGAATGAACTCGTAGTCCTCAACCATATACTCGTAATTTTCTAAACCGATGAACGAATAATCTGGCGAGATGTAATCCCAATCGGTGAAGCTGATATAAATTGAATAACCAAATGGTACGAGCCAAAAAGTAAACAGTGGCACCAACAACGGTGCGGTAAATAACAGTACCTTTAAGCGGTTTTTCATTGGTTCTGAGAAAGCACTCATGGTGACCTCGTCCTTATTTGTATGCGGTTAAATTAAGGGGTTTGTGTGACAGGTTAGTAAGAGCACCCTTCATTTTTTTTATGGCTATCCATAAGAAAATCTTTACTCCAGTTCACCGTCTTCCATCTGGTGATAAAGCCAATCACAGAAGAAATTCACCTTCGCGCTGCGACTGTGTTTCGTAATCAAATAGTGGGCAGATTCGGCAGGCATCGAGGATTCGCTTGCCAATACAAGGTCTTCCTTATTGAGCAATTCAGACACCGCGAGCGAACGCACCAACAACATTCCAATGCCATGTTTAACCGCTTCTAAGGCATGTAGAGAGTTACTCACTTCGAGCAGAACCTTAGGTAATGTCATCTCGAATTGGTTATGTCCAAGCCATTGCAGCCAGTTCTCTCGGTAGCCTTTGACCTGAACCGTCGGCAGAGCAGCAAAGTCATGCTTGCTGAGTAACTCTTGATGCTCGGATTTGAATTGAGGGCTGCACACTAACTGCCAATGTTCTTGAAACAATCGCTCGCAATGGGTGTCTTCGCTTTCGACCTTGCCGTTGGTCAGCTCGATATCCACATTCTGACAAGGGTTGGTTGATGGCCAGTCCACCAGCTGAATATCAAGCCTGATAAAAGGGTATTTTTTATAGAAGGATGGCAGGCGAGGTAACAGCCAGTTATGGCAAAAGGTGTGATTAACGCGCAGGCTCAACACGTCGGTTTCTTTTTCCCCGAAGAGGATTTGAGTCTGTAATTTCAGGTGTGCTAATGAACCCGCAACAATCGGTTGATAGTGCTGGGCAGATGACGTCAGCTTTACGCCTTTGGAGCTGCGTTCAAACAAAGTGGTATCAAGGAAGGTTTCTAAACTTTTGAGCTGTTGGCTAACCGCCGCTTGCGTGACACAAAGCTCTCGGGCAGCTGCACCAATGGAACCAAGACGAGCAACAGCTTCGAACGCAACAAGAGCGCGTAGAGGGGGTAACATGGCTTCACCTGATTGAAATAAAAGTGAAAAATACTTCAATCAGGTTTCAGTTTTTTGCGCTTACCGTTACAGATTAATGACGAAGGGACGTTGATCAGATATTTATGATCAACGTCCCTTTTCTTTATTTCATGTTCTTAGCGGTGTGTCGCCGCGTGAATCAAACGCAATTACTCTTTGATGTAGAGATCCTTAGAGTAGATACGCCCTTCCACATTGTTTTTCGCAAAACCACCGACACTTGGTCGCACTAGGCGAGCCTGCATGTAGTAGTAAATTGGTGCGATCGGCATATCTTCTGCCAACAACTGTTCTGCTTGATCATAGAAACCTTGGCGATCTTGTTCACTGGTTGCAGCTAAGGCGCTGTCCATTGCTGCGTCGTACTTGTCGTTATTGTAACGAGCAAAGTTACCCGAAGAACCAGAGCGCAATAGGCTCAAGAAGGTTGATGCTTCGTTATAGTCACCACACCAAGAGGCGCGCATTACATCGAAATCACCTTGGCGACGTGACACCAAGTAAGACTTCCACTCTTGGTTTTCAAGCTCAACTTGTGCACCTAAGTTGCCTCTCAGCATTGATGCAATCGCCACTGCTATGGACTTGTTCGATTCACTGGTGTTGTAAAGCAGTTTGAAGTCCAACGGATTAGACGCATCGTAGCCCGCTTCTTTCAGTAGCTCTTTTGCTTTTTGATCACGCTCCTTCTGAGTCCAAGTACTGTATTCAGGTTGTGTCGCATCAAAACCAGCCGTGTACTCATGAGCAAAGGTATAAGCCGGTAAGTTGCCGACCTGAGTAACACCATTGGTGATAACGTCACGCATCATGGAATAAGAGACAGCCTTACGGACTCGTGCGTCATCGAATGGTGGTCGTGTTGTATTGAACGCATAGTAGTAAGTACACAGCAAAGGCACTGCGGTAAACGCATCTTGGTATTTGGTTTTTAGCTGCTGCGCCATATGTGTCGGCACGTCCGAAGTAATATCGACCTCGCCCACAGCATAACGGTTAATCGAGGCATTCTGGTTCTCAAACGGAATGTAAGTCACTTCGGTTAAATGCGTATCTGAACTGTCCCAATATTTCGGGTTCTTCTTCAGCTCAATGCGCTCGTTCACCACCCACTCGTCTAGCACAAATGCTCCATTACCAACAAATTGCTTAGGGTCGCTCCACGGCTTGTCGCTACTTTCTAGGGCTGATTGATGCACTGGCATCATAGATGTGTGGCCCGTCATTGCCACAAAGTAAGGTACTTGGCTGTCGAGTTCAAAACGGACGGTGTGCTTATCAATAGCCGACACGCCTAGTTCTTCAATCGGCTTCTTACCTTCTGCCACATCAGCAATATTGTTGATTTTGGTGAGCTTCATGTACCACACATTTGGCGATGCCGTTTTTGGGTCTACCGCGCGTCTTATCGCATACACGAAATCATCGGCCGTCACAGGATCGCCATTCGACCACTGCGCGTCTTTGCGCAGTTGGAATACAAACGTTTTGTTGTCTTCGGTTTCCCAAGATTCCGCCACACCTGGAGTAATGTTGCCATCGCGGTCTTGAATCACTAAACCTTCAAACAGGTCACGTAGAATGTGCATTTCTGGAAGGCCTTCTGCCTTTGCCGGATCTAGTGTCGCCGCTTCCGCATCATTAGCGCGCACTAAGTGTTGCTGCTCTGCCAGAGTGGTTCCCGCAGGCAACGTGTCAGCAACGGCAGTTACTGAGATAAAGGGGGTCAATAGAGATGAAATGAGTAACGCCGTTGAGTGTTTCTTAAAATCCATATGTTTTTGCTCTCCTAGCCTATCTTTGAAGCAAGTAATAAAATTAACAATGCGACTGTTGACGAGTTTTAATGCTTTCGTTTATCTAAGTAAGTTTGTGTAATCGTTAATACTTGATAGTACTTGATCAATCAGGAGATAAAGGTGAGTTTAATTCCAAGAACGGAAAGAGCTGCATTTTCAATAAAGCCGCTGTCATATGGAAAATCAGTGTTGGGTGCGCCTTTGCTCTATTTCCCCGCGCAAATAGAAAGCGAGTCTCGCGGGCTGATCTTAGCAGGCACACACGGTGATGAAACCGCTTCTATTGCAGGATTATCTTGTGCGCTGAGAAGCTTGCCAGCCGCCAACTTGAGACACGATGTGATCCTGTCGATGAACCCAGATGGCAATCAATTAGGCACTCGCGCCAACGCCAACCAAGTCGATCTGAACCGCGCCTTCCCAACTCAAAACTGGACAGAAAACGGCACCGTGTATCGCTGGAGCTCCCACACACCAGTCAGAGATGTAAAAGTGAAAACCGGGCAAGCCGAACAACTTGAACCTGAAGTGCAATCGCTCATAAACCTCATCGAACAGCGCCAACCTAAATTCGTCATCTCTTTTCACGAACCACTCGCCATGGTCGATGACCCCGATCGATCAGAACTCACCACTTGGCTAGGTAAGCAATTCAACCTGCCGCTCGTTGAAGACGTCGATTACGAAACCCCAGGCTCATTCGGCACATGGTGTCAGGAAAGAAACCTACCGTGCATTACTGTAGAACTACCGCCCGTTTCTGCGGATTTAACTATAGAAAAGTATTTGGATGCGTTTGTCGCAGTGTTGGGGTGTGAGGGAAATTAGTCTGGAGTAGGCTACATATACACATGCGAACAGTAATTCATCCTAATTACTAGTGAATCATATATTCCGTCTACTGAATCAATCCCATTCATAATCTATGCCGAATTCTTCCTTTGCATCATTTCAACTTATCTTTAGAGAAAGGCAATCGACATGATTAGCGCGATGAAAACTTCACTATCAATGAACTTCGGGGCTCGTCGCTATGAATCTAACTCGTTATAAAAAATCATGACAAGTGTCTGGACAAAAACGTTCCAAGAAAATGATCCTAAAACAGCACTATTTCTAAATTAATATTTATCGTTAGAGGTGATGGCGATTGGGGTTTACACGCAAGTTACTACAAGTAGTGTAATAAAGGCTCCAGCAAAGCACTAGAGCCTTAAATACCATTAGAAATTGAATCTAATTAGTAGCCTCAAGCTCTTTCTCTGCAACCGACAGCATCTCAAACTCTTCCTCAGCGGTCGATGCGACCAATTTATTACGGCTATATAGGCCATAATAAGCACCACCAATCACAAAGAGTCCCATAGTCATAAAGAATGCAGATGGGTCAAAAGCATAAACACCCGTCATTGCAATAAGCGACAGCACTAGTGAAGTGCCGGAAGTCAGCATGCCACCCGGTGTTTTGTATGGACGGTGAAGCTCTGGTTGCTTGATACGCAACAATATATGACTAAGCGACATTAATGCATAAGACACTGTCGCCCCCACTACCGCCATCGCCAAGATCAGGTCGCCTTCTCCGGTCAATGACACAGCAAAACCAAACACACCCGGCACCACTAAAGCACGAGCAGGCACTTTGTTTTTGTTTGTAAGCGACAAGCTTTGAGGCAAGTAACCCGCACGAGACAATGCAAACACTAAGCGGCTATAACCGTAGATAATCGAGAAGAATGAAGCAATAAGTCCTGCAAGTCCTAGTATATTAACAGCCGTTGCAACGGTTGGATTACCGGTCAACTTCAAGGCATCGACTAGAGGAACGGCACTATTCGCAATCGCTTCAGAACCCACAGCGCCCGCAAGCAGCAGAACGACTAAGGTAGCGGTGACCAGTAAGAATAACATTGCGCCGATAATACCTTTGGGTACATCCTTGGCCGGGTTTTTCGCCTCTTCAGCAGCCAGTGGAACCCCTTCTACCGCAAGAAAAAGCCACATTGCAAACGGTAGTGCCGCCCATACACCATACCAACCAAAAGGAAGTAGTTCTGTGGCTTGTGCGGTTGCCGGAGCGATATCAAACAGATTATTAGCATCAAACTCACTAACCAATACGCCTGCTGTCATAAGAATTGCTAGTACGGCTAACCCACTGATGACCATCATGACTTTCAGAGCTTCTCCTACCCCTGCCATATGAATACCGATAAAGATGGCATAAAAGATCGCGTAAACAAGAGGACCATCGATACCCATTAGTTCATTCACCGCTGAGCCAATAAAAATGACAATCGCGGCAGGTGCAAGGGCATACTCAATTAAGACGGATAAGCCGGTAAAAAATCCCCCCGTTGGTCCCATGGCTTGTCGAGCAAAACTATAGCCACCTCCTGCAGCGGGAATAGCCGCAGACATCTCCGCCAAAGAAAGGACAAGGGTAAAGTACATCACCGCCATAGCAATTGCAGCAATAAGAAAGCCTCCCCAACCAGCTTGACCGATACCAAAGTTCCAGCCTGCAAAGTCACCAGAGATCACGTATGAAACGCCTAACCCTGCTAGCAAAATCCACCCAGCAGTGCCCCTTTTAAGTTGTCTTTGCGCCAAATATTCCTGATGTTCTGACATTGTAAATCCCTCTATTTTTGTCTTTTATCCAATTAAAAAATTGCCTGTGTGCTTGTCTTCTAACTGCTCACCACCTTCTTCCTCGATACTCGAACGGTCTTTAAGGTTGACCCCAGAAAGCTCTAGCCGACGAGCTTCCTTCAATAGGTATACCGCTCGCTTACACGCATCTTCATAAGCCAACCCCTGTGGGCGAATATTAGAAATGCAGTTCCTATCAGAGTCTTTTGCTCCTCTTCTTGCCTGCCAAGTCAGGTACATACCCATGCTATCTGGAGAGGTCAGTCCCGGGCGTTCACCAATCAAAACCACCACCATCTTGGCTTGTAAGCACTCGCAAACATCATCTCCTATTGCCACTCGGCCCTGCCTCACAACAGTAATAGGAGCAACATGCCACGGCACTTCGTCTTCCCCTAAATAAGAAAGCAGATGCTCAATGACTGGATTTGCATGATTTTGAATGGCAATTGAAGACAAGCCATCAGCCACTACTATCGCGAGATCAAACGGGGGAGACTCTGAATGAAGAACGGCTTGCAACTGATTCCAACAGACGTCATCAAGCTCACGACCAAGATCCGGCCTTTGCAAATACATGAATCTGTCTGTCGCTTTGCTGTGCGCCTTAATTGGTGCCTGAGAAGTGTGTTGAATGACCGAGTTTGATTGAGCGATGAGCTCAACCAATGAATCCACATCTAAAGCACAATGAACGGCATCCATCGCCTGTGCATGGTCGAGTTGAAATGAAAGCAACTCTTTAGTTGGAACGCTATTTCCACTTCGACCCAGTGCAATACGTGCCGATGTAAAACCTTTAAGCTCGTGCCAAGGGTTTTGAGTTACCAACTTAGAAGCAGAATGTTTTGCCATAGAGACCACCTTACCCATGTGCGGGGCCTCCATTAAGTTGTGCTAGAGCGCCAGCAAATGAGCCGGAGAGTCGTTCATTTAGGCGCACATCTTTTACATCATCAAAAATCTGCATCTGAGTTAGCCACTCCTCAAACTCCGGCGCAGGTTTTAAACCCAACACCTTGCGTGCATAAAGTGCATCATGAAACGAGGTTGTTTGATAATTGAGCATGATGTCATCGGAACCCGGAATCCCCATAATGAACGAGCACTCAGCGACACCGAGCAATGTCAGTAAGTTATCCATATCATTTTGATCGGCATAGGCATGGTTGGTATAGCAGATATCACACCCCATCGGCAGGCCAAGCAATTTACCACAAAAATGGTCCTCAAGCCCTGCTCGAATAATCTGTTTTCCATCAAAGAGATATTCAGGGCCGATAAAGCCGACCACGGTATTAACCAACAATGGATTAAAATGACGCGCTACGGCATAAGCCCGTGTCTCACAAGTTTGTTGGTCCACACCATGAAAAGCATTGGCAGAGAGAGATGTTCCTTGCCCTGTCTCAAAGTACATGACGTTACTTCCAACGGTGCCTCGGTTCAGCGAAAGCGCCGCTTCGTTTGCTTCTTTAAGGATCGAAAGGTTAATACCAAAGGTGTCGTTCGTACCTTGAGTGCCACCAATAGATTGAAAGACGAGATCCACCGGAGCGCCCATCTCAATCGCTTCAATCGTGTTTGTAACATGGGTTAATACGCAAGATTGGGTCGGGATCTGGTAGTGTTGAATGACCTCTTCCATCAGATTCATCAACTTAATTGCCTGTGGTACATTATCTGTTGCGGGATTAATGCCGATCACAGCATCACCATTGCCATACATCAAACCATCAAAAATACTGGCGGCAATGCCATTGAGAGAATCGGTTGGATGATTGGGCTGTAAACGGGTGGATAAACGACTAGGCAAGCCAATGGTGTTACGAAACGCAGTCACTACCCGACATTTTTTGGCGACTTGGATCAAATCCTGATTACGCATGATCTTACTCACTGCAGCCACCATTTCTGGAGTTAAACCAGGACGCAGCTTTGCAAGCGTGAGACTATCGGCTTCATCACTTAGCAGCCAGTTCCGAAAGTCTCCCACTGTAAGGTGATCAATCGCTTTAAACGCCTCTCTATCATGGCTATCAATGATTAAACGAGTAACTTCATCACTTTCATAAGGGATCACCGCTTCATTTAAAAACGTCTTTAGGGGCAAGTCTGCCAGTGTCATCTGAGCTACAACACGCTCTGCAGCAGAAGTCGCAGATACACCAGCCAAAACATCCCCTGAACGCTCTGGCGTAGCCTTTGCCATCAGATCTGCTAACGACTCAAAGTTAAAAACCAGGTGCCCTTGTTGTCGGCGATAAGCTGCTGTCATAAATTCCCTCTTCATAAACTGGTTCAGTTCTTGCTCAATAACCTTTTGTATATATGAGTAATTAAGCGATTTTTGAACCGAATGAATATCAAGAATCGGCAAACATAAAAAAGCATTAATAAACATAAACTTAAAGACACACTGTACTAATATGGGTCACATGGGTAGGTCATGGAATGATGAGAAAGGATGAAGAATTGATGCGTTATGCACCTAATTTGTGCACATTCAACACATTTGATGCAAATCAGCAGGCAGCCAGCCTCTTTAACTGGCAGCAAGAATATGACCAACTGAGTCAAGGAAGTTTTCTAGGTCAGATCCGTGAACGAAAATTTTCTCACGTGCACCTATTTCGAGAAGACAGCAACCGAAAACTCAAGCAGCAATGTCGTATTAATGAAGGGATTTGGTTAGGGATCAGTGCTAACGATAGACCTTTACACATCAATTACGCACAAGGTAATCCTGATAGTATTTTGATCCGTGAGGCTGGGGCGGATTTTGAGCTACTTACGCCAGAAACCTTTTCTATTTATGGGTTAGTCATAAGCCCTTCACTGGTTGAAATGATTCAGCAACAGCTAGAGATTGAATCATTAAACAGCAAGAGCCACTTTCTTGGTTGCTCTCAACACTACACCCAACAAATAAAAGCTTACTTGAGCTTACTACTCTCCCCGAGTCAATCTCGCTGGTCTTTTCAAACTCATCAATCCATTGTTCAAGATATGTTGGTCGAATTGTTCGCTCAATCGTCTAATCAAAATATGCAAAAAACCAATGCCTCACAGCGTGAGAACACAATGCGTCGAATTAGGCAGTACCTAGATAACTCGCAGTACCGTAAACCCGTCACCGTGTCTGAACTGTGCGATGCGGTTTATGTCAGTCGCCGTACGCTGCAATACACCTTTGAGTCCTGTTGTGACATATCACCAAAACAATTTATACAAAATGTACGTCTCAACCAGGTACGGCGCATTCTGCAAAATCCGAGCGAACAACGGTGCATCAATGAAATCGCCTTTGACTTTGGTTTTTTTCATCTGGGATATTTTTGCCAAAGCTACAAGCAGTTGTTTGGTGAGTCGCCCATGCAAACACGTTCTAATGTCTAAAACCCAAAAAGTGTCGAGGGACAACTTAAAAAAATGTAGTTAGACGATATGAAAGACGAATAGATTAGTTGACTATCCTGCCTCAAGATCACAACGCATGAACTTCACTTCAAGTGCCTGCCGCCATCAAGGTGCAAAGTCCTTCCTGTCATATAGTGACTAGCCAAAACAAACTTAATGCCATCTATCACTTCTTCAAAGCCTGCCTCTGAGGGAATCAGTGCTTTTTTCAGAGCTTTGGTTTTGTACGCCTCGTCATCATGTTCATTGAATTTTATCATGGCAGGAGAGAGAGTATTGACTTTCACCTTGGGAGCCAGCATCGCTGAGAACGACAGCGTCAAGTTGTTGAGTGCGGCTTTACTGGCCGCGTAAGCGATGTGTTTTTTACTGCCTTTTTCCGCAACGTAATCACTGATGTGGATGATGTCCGACGTTTTATCGCCAGACATTAATTGGTCTTTGAGCGTTAAGTTAACCAGATAAGGCACGGTAGCGTGAACCGTCATCATCTGGTTCATGATTTGTAATGCGTTTTCACTGGGGTTTGTCTTGTTCTCAGGCTTCCAGTCGGAAGCGTTATGTATGATGGCACGAAGTGTCTTATATTCTTGACCAACGTAATGAAGAAAGCCCTCTAGGCTGCTTTGTTGATAAAAGTCTACCTGTTGTAAGTCGGCTCCACTGTCGCGCAGTATTTTCAGCTGGGGATAGTCGCTTCGGTAAGTGCCAACGACTTTGTATCCGTCAGATATAAGTTGCTGCGCCAGAGCGAATCCTAAACGCTTCCCCACTCCAGTTATTAGAATCGTTTCACTCATCGTAAAAACTCAGCTCTAGTTTGAGGGTTAGTTTTGAAACTGCCACCAAGCGCGGTTGTGGTGGTTTCAGAGTTAGCGTCCATAACGCCTCTCGATTTAACGCAGTAGTGAGTTGCTTTAATCGTCACAGCCACATTTTCTGTTTCAACCAGAGCCTGTATAGCGACCAGGATTTGTTGAGTAAGGCGTTCTTGAACCTGCGGACGCTGAGCAAAGAATCGAACAATACGGTTTATTTTAGATAGCCCAAGAATCTTGGATTCTGGGATATAAGCCACTTGTGCTAAACCATCGATGGTGATGAAGTGATGTTCGCACGTCGAAGTTAAATCTATATCCGATACCTTAACCATTTCATCAACTGACATTTTGTTGTCGATAACACTAATTTTTGGGAAGTTATTGTAGTCGAGCCCTGAAAATATCTCGTGAACGTACATCTTTGCAATGCGATGAGGTGTTTCAGCGAGACTGTCATCGGTTAAATCCAGCCCGAGCGTACTGACAACTTCCGTCAAAAGCCCTTTGATGCGGTTGTACTTCTGGTCGGGGTTCATTTCGCTCGATGTCATCGGGGTTTCTAGTCCCTTTTCGTATATGGAATCCACGTATTTACAAAGTGATTTTTGCAATGAAAGTTAAGATGCGGTCGTATATTCGGCTTCTTATTGAAGGAGCTACCCTCTAGCCTTTGATGTTTTGCGCACCTACTGTCCTCATCGAGTTAGCAGCTTGGAAAGCATGACGGAAAGGTCAGGTTTTCAGTAGGTTGGTCTTACCTTTTATGCTTCATCATTTTGTAAAATATCACAATTTATTAGTGATTAATCGGTGAGTAAAACTGGTTTGTATTCAGTCTCATACCGAAGCATTGCCCACGCAGTCCGTACCACTTTGTTAGCCAGTGCAATGCAGGCCTTCTTGAAGCCGATACGATCTATGATACTCCTCAACCAAGCATCCTTTTGAGTCTTCGGTTTTTCGGGGAGTCGTCCAACGTAAGACATTGCACCAAGATAGAGAAGGGAGCGTAGCTCCTTCACTCCACCGCACTTATCGATCCCAATCATAAAGACCTTGCCTCCTGAACTGTGTTGTTTGGGTGTAAGACCAACAAACGCTGAAGCTTGTCTTCCATTCTTGAACTGCTTTCCATCACCAAGAGTTGTATAGAGCATTGCAGCAGTTGTTTCACCAACACCTTCAATTTCCATTAATCGTTGGCAAGGTTCTATCTGACGGGTTAAAGCGTTTTTCTCTTTTTCGAATGCAATGAGTTTTGCTTTCAATTCTTTATATTGCTCCCACAACATAGACAGAACGGATACGACATTGGTTGGTATTGATGTTTCTCCATCAAGCACTGTTTGAACTGAAGCTTTTAACCCTTTTTCACCTCTAGAGTTTGCTATACCGTAGCCCAAGATCGTCCCTCGAATGTGAAGCGCTAGGGAAACCACACTGCGAGATAAGAATCTACGGCTGGTTTCTAAAGAATGCATAGATTGTTGTTCTAGTGATTTTGGACGGCTGTACTTAATGCCAATTTGTATTGCGGCGTTAGCGATCGCGAGAGCATCGTTATGATCCGTTTTATGACCCTCTAGGTATCCTTTTACTTTCTTAGGGTTAATGATCCTCACTTCATGCCCAAATTGTTCAGCTAATTGCCCCCAATAGTGACAACCACAGCAACCTTCCATAGCAACAATGGATGACTTTGCTTTAGCTAGGAACTCTTTCGTTTTTTGTCGGCTTAAAGGTTTATTGGAAAGCATTTCACCATGAACACTGATATGACAGACTTGTAGAACATTTTTAGCTAGGTCGATAGCGATAATATTATTGCTCAACATATTGGAACCCTCGTATTTATCTCATTCTCCTAAGTCTAGCTTGGCAAAGGAGGGAGTGGATTCCATACATCAAG